>CADDZN010000056.1 GCA_902812375.1 bacterium
ACACTCCGCGCTCCGACATTACACGCCCGAAGCGCGGAGTGTTCTGGGCGCTCTTCGCGCCGCGGTCCCAACAGCGAAGGTGATTGCTGGCGGAGCCGCGTTCGGCGTGGCGCCAGAAGCGCTTTTTCGCGAGATCGGAGTCGATTATGCGGTAGCTGGCGACGGAGAACGGGCGAGTGTCGCACTAGTCAATGCTCTGTCGACTGGCAGCCCGGTCGAGGCACTGCCGGGACTCGTGCGCGACCGCGGTGGAGTCGTCGCGTTCACGCCGCCGGGCGAGGACGCAGACCTCGATTCCCTGCCGAGCCCCTCGCTACACCGATGGATCGACCTCGCTCGGTACGAGAGACACGGAGCAACGATTCCGATCCAGACAAAGCGTGGTTGCGTGTACAAGTGTGTCTACTGCACTTATAGAAATGTCGAGGGCTGGGGCTATCGGATGCGCAGCGCGGAGCTCGTCGCCGACGAGATTGAGGAGCTCCATCGGAAAGCCGGCGTTCGCCATTTCGATTTTGTGGACTCGACGTTCAACTCGCCGCCCGGGCACGCGATAGAGGTGTGTGAGGCGATTACTCGTCGGGAGCTACGCATTCAACTGGATACCACGAACTTTACGCCGGCCACCGCGAGCAAAGAGCTGCTTATCGCGATGAAAGCGGCAGGATTTCGCTCGTTGGGAATCACCGCCGAGAGCGCAAGCGACGCAGTGCTCGAGAAGCTGGAGAAGGGATTCAACGCGGCGAAAGTGCGAGAGGTGGCGAAGCGTGTGGAGAGCTTCGGGATCAGGACCCTCTGGATCTTCCTCATTGGAGGTCCCGGTGAAAATGCCCGCACCGTAGAGGAGACGCTCGCATTTGCGGCAGAGCGTCTCCAGCGCGGCGATGCCGTATACACTACGGTTGGGCTTCGGATTTACCCGGGCACCACCCTACATCGAATCGCCGTCGCGGAGAACGTCGTTCCGCCCGACAGCACACTGCTGGATCCGGCCTTTTATTTCTCGCGCGAGATCCGCTTTGACGAGACGGTCACCAGACTGAAGCAATTCGCGCGCGATTATCCGCGCTTCATGTTCTCGGCCGATTCGCGCTCGGTGGTGCTGCCTTATCTCACCCGCGCAGCATCACTGCTCCGACTCCCGCGGCCGCACTGGCAATACATGGGACTGTTCCAGCGCGTGGCGCGCGCGGTGGGATGACTTTGGCGCGCGATCCCAGCGCCGAAGTAGTTGTCGTCGGCGGGGGACCTGCCGGAGCATCGACAGCGCATGCGCTCGCTCGCGCCGGCGTCGATGTCCTCGTTCTCGATCGGGCGAAGTTTCCGCGCGACAAGATCTGCGCGGAGTATCTGAGCCCACAGGCTTCGAGAATTCTCTCTGACATGGGCGTACTCGACGAAATCGAGCGCAGTGGGGCCGCGCAACTCGCGGGTATGCGCGTACGCGCACCGAACGGCAAGGTCGCTGACGGCGAGTTTGCGGCGAGTCATGGCTTTCGCGGCTTTCGCGACAAGGGTCTGGCACTCAGGCGAACCGTGCTCGACGAAATAGTTCTCCGCGGTGCTGTGACCGCAGGCGCACGCATTCAGGAGGCGACTCGGGTTACCGACGTCGTAAAGGATGATGCCGGTCGGGTGAGCGGCGTTGCGGTGCTCGATGCGAAGGGCGCACCGGGAATCGTGCGCGCCCGCTACGTAATCGGCGCGGACGGTTTGCGCTCGGTGGTTGGTCGGCGGCTCGGGCTCGTCAAGACCAGTCCCATCTGGCCAAAACGTCTCGCGCTGGTAGCGCACTACCGCGGAGTAAGCGGCCTCACCGACATGGGCGAGATGCACGTCGACTACGGCGGCTACTTCGGCATCGTGAGCGTCGGACACGAAGT
The DNA here is from genome assembly GCA_902812375.1 of bacterium. Classification (GTDB taxonomy): domain Bacteria; phylum Gemmatimonadota; class Gemmatimonadetes; order Gemmatimonadales; family Gemmatimonadaceae; genus UBA4720. Next base: position 1,884 of record CADDZN010000056.1, read on the forward strand.
GCAGAATGTCGCGGTGGTAGTCCCGCTGGCGCGCGCGAAAGAACTGGGTGGAACCGCGGAGAAGGCTCGGTTCTTCGAGCAATGGATTGCGTCTCGTCCGCACCTTGCCGAGCGGTTCGTGGGCGCCGAACGAATCACACCGGTGCGGGCGACAGGGCCGTTCGCGACCGTCTCGCGCCGCCCATGGGCACCGGGGGCAGCTCTCGTCGGCGACGCGGCGGACTTCTTCGATCCGTTCACGGGCGAAGGCATCTATGCAGCGCTCCATGGCGGTGAGCTGCTCGCTCCGCGGATTGTGGAAGCGCTTCGGAGCGAGGTGTCGAGCGAGCGCGCTATTCTCTCCGACTACGAGAGGGCGCGAAAGCGCGATTTCGGCGGCAAATGGAAGTTAGAGCGAATCGTGGGCATAGCCATCGCGTATCCTTACCTGCTGAACAATGCGGCAAAAGTTCTATCGCACCGCAAGGATATGGCTGACTTGATAGTGGGCGTCGCGGGGGATTTCATTCCACCCAAAGTCGTTCTCAATCCGCGCTTCCTCTTCAACCTGTTCATTTCACCGGCATTCAGAAATTGAGCGTCAGCTCCGATGAGTTCCGCGCGGTACTCGGCAGATTTCCATCAGGAGTCACGGTGGTCACCACGACTGCCGCGGACGGCTTCGACCAGGGCATGACCGTGAGCGCGTTCTGTTCGGTCAGCCTCGATCCACCGCTCATCCTCATCTGCATCGAGAAAACCGCATCCGCGCACGAGGCGCTTGTCACGGCGCGCGGATTTGTCGTCAACGTCCTGTCCGCGAATCAGGAGCAAATAGCGCGACGCTTCTCCATCGTCGATATCGACCGGTTCGAAGGGGTCGGCTACAGCCGCTCGGGAAGCGGCTACGCGGTGCTCGACGACGTACTCAGCGTGATCGAGTGCAGTAATTTCGCGCTGCACGAAGCCGGGGATCACACCATCATCGTCGGCCAGGTAGAAACGGCTAGCGCGCGAAACGGCACGCCCCTTCTCTACTACCGCGGCGGCTATGCGCAGTTGGGTCCCTGAGGCGTGCCATCCATCCTGACCCCACCGAAAAAGCGAGGAGTGGAAATCCTCGACGATCCGGATGTCGATCCCCGCATCGTCACGCGTTCGCTTTCCGACGTCGCCCGCTCCAACTCTCTGTTCGGCGGGCTCAGCTCGGCGATGGACGAGCTGAAGGAAGCATTGAAGTACGTGCCACGCACGGCGCGGCTTCTCGATGTTGGTACCGGCCTCGGTGACATCCCATGTCGCGCCCGCACGGTTGCAGCACGAAGCGGCATAGATCTGACCACGATCGGGCTCGACTCGGCGCTCGCGCTTGCGCGCGCAAGTCGGCCAGTGCTCGGACTAACCGTCTGCGGCGACGCACTGCGACTTCCTTTCGCGGATCGCAGCGTAGACATCGTGATGTGCTCGCAGGTGCTTCACCACTTTGCCGGCCAGAATGCGCTCAAACTGCTGCGCGAGATGAACCGGGTGGCACGGGTACGGGTGGTGGTCAGCGACCTCAGACGAAGCTGGCTTGCGGCTGGAGGAATCTGGCTCGTTTCGTTTCCCCTTCGATTTCATGCTGTTAGCCGCCACGACGGCGTCGTTTCGGTGCTGAGGGGTTTCACCCCGGCGGAGCTGGCGGATACCGTGAAGCAAGCGGTATCGCATAAACCTGTCGTTCACACGCGACGCGGTTTTCGCGTGACCACGAGCTGGGCGCCGGTTGATCTATGATTGAGTCACCGGCGCGTTCGCTTGACCTCGGCCCGATGCCGTTGGACCGGCCGATGGAAGAAGTGGACAGTCTGTTCGTCCACGCGCCAGTCTCGACCATCTTTGACCTCGCGAAACACGTAGAACATTGGCCGACATATTTGCCGCACTACCGCTATGTAAAATTTCGGTCACGCCGTCCGGATGGCGGCGGCGAGGTGGAGATGTCGGCGTACCGCCCCTTCGAGCTTCCGAGAAGACGCATCAGCGGAATGCGCATCAACTGGCCTACATGGTGGCTCTCCGAGATGTCGGTGTCGGACGAGAAGCCGTCGATAAGATTTCGACACATTGCGGGTATCACGAAAGGAATGGAAGTCGAATGGAGCTTTCTTCCCGCCCGCGACGGCGCGCACGTACGAATAGTGCATATGTGGGAAGGCCCCGACATACCGGTGATCGGAGCTTTCGCGGCGGTGTACGTAATCGGACCGGTGTTCGTGCATGGGATCGCGTCGCGCACTCTCGCGGGACTCGCGTCAGTGGCCGAGCGGAGAGCGAAACGTCAGCAGTCATGAAGGAAGGACAACGTGTTTGAGTTGAACAGGCGCAGGGTTGTCATCACCGGAATTGGAGCGATCACTCCCATCGGCACCACCCAGGAAGAATTGTGGTGCGGATTGCTTCGGCAACGGTCGGCCGTGCGCTCGATTACGCGCTTCGACCCCTCGATCTTCAGAAGTCACAACGCGGCCGAGATCAACGACTTCGTGCCTACCGATCATCTGGATCAGAAGCGCGCGAAGCGCCTCGATCGCTTCGCGCAGTTCTCCGTGGCGGGAGCGCATCTCGCTCTGGCCGATGCGGAGCTCGATCTGTCGCGCGAGAACAAAGAACGGATCGGCGCGAACATGGGGACCGCCCTTGGGGGAGTGGCTTACGCGGAGCAACAGCTCGCGGTGTTCTTGCAGAAGGGATTGCGCGAGGTGGACGCGACACTGGCACTCGCCGTCTTCGGCGGCGCGTCGAGCTGTAACATCGCAATCGAGCTCGGCGTAATGGGACCGAACTCCACCAACGCGATGAGCTGCGCGTCCGGCACGATCGCGATCGGTGATGCGTTCAGGCAGATCCGGGATGGTTACGCCGACGTGATGATAGCCGGCGGAGCCGAGGCCCCATTGGCGCCACTTTGTTTTGGAGCGTTCGCTCTCATTCGCGCGATGTCCACGCGCAACGACGCGCCGGAAGTTGCGTCGCGGCCGTTCGACAAGGACAGGGACGGTTTCGTGATGGGCGAAGGCGCGGCGGTGATGATACTGGAGGAATACGAGCGCGCGCAGGCGCGTGGCGCAAAGATCTATGCGGAGATTGCGGGTTACGGAACAACGAACGACGCGCACCACATGACGGCGCCGCGGCCCGATGGATCGCAGGCGGCGAGATCGATGCAGCTCGCGCTGGACGACGCTCATGTCTCACCGAACGAGATCGGCTACGTCAACGCGCACGGCAGCTCGACCCCGCTCAATGACTCGACTGAGACCGCGGCGATAAAGAAGGTGCTGGGGGACCACGCCTATAACATCCCGGTCAGCGGCACGAAGGGCTACTATGGCCACGCACTCGGCGCATCGGGGGCGATCGAGACCGCCATCTGCGCCCTGGCGCTGGAGCACGAATGGCTTCCGCCGACCGTAAATCTTCAGGTTGCGGACGAGGCCTGTGATCTTAATTTTCTGCCTGGTTCGGGGCGGTCAGAGCGCGTGGAGCACATTCTCACGAACTCTTTCGGCTTCGGTGGCATCAACGCCGCGCTGGTACTGCGTAGAGTGATCTAGAGAGCTCGCGCGCCGCGGCCCCAACAATCGTTACGGGGGCAGAAAAATGCGGGACGCGTGGCGCCATTCCGTCGCAGAATTCATCGGTACCTTTGCGCTGACGTTTGTCGGGAGCGCGGCGATCATCCATTCGCGCGTCACCGGATCACCGACTGGTTTGACCGAGGTGGCCTTCGCCCACGGATTGATCCTCGCCGTGATGGTGAGCGCCCTGATGCGCATCTCGGGACACTTCAATCCCGCTGTGACGATCAGCATGCTGGCGACGCGGCGCATCGAGCCGATAATGGCGGCTCTCTACGTCATCGCCCAGTTCCTGGGAGCGATTGCCGCGGGCTACGCGCTCAAGTTTTCATTCTCGGATGCTACGTTCACGGCGACGCGAGGTGGCGGGCTCACGATCGCCCTCGACGTGACTGGCGGGCAGGCGTTCCTGGTTGAAGCAATCGCTACTTTCTTTCTGGTGTTCGTGGTTTTCGGAACCGCTGTCGATTTGCGCGGGCCGAAAATCGGGGGACTGGCGGTTGGATTCGTGATTGCCGCCGACATTTTTGCAATCGGTCCGATGACTGGCGGCTCTATGAATCCGGCGCGCTCATTCGGGCCTGCCGTTGCGACGGGTATCTACGAGGCGCAACTGCTTTACTTCACCGCACCAATCACGGGCGCGCTGGTGGCCGGACTGCTTTACGAGTTCCTGTTCATGCGGCGGGGGCGTGAGCCGGTCGACCACGGGGAGCTTCGGCCGTAACGAATCTCAGACGGCGTTGCGGCCATTGAGCTTCGGCCGGAGGCGATCGGTTACCAGCAAGTAGACGAGCGCGAGCAAGGCCTGCAGAAGCATCAGGAGACCTGCCAGCACCGGGGCCATCTCCATATCTGCGCTCGAGGCGTTATAGATGATGCCCTGGATCAGCCCTCCCGCACCTACGCACGCGGAAAGCGCTTCGCCGGCGAAGAGCGCGCCGGTTGCGATGTCACCCCACCGAGCGAATTCGCCGTGGACGTAGAGAATGGTGTAGGCGCCCTGGATCAGGAGCGACGCGCCGATGAAGAGCACGATGATGGGTACGCGCTGCGACATACCGGCCCAAGTGGCGATGAGAACCAAACCGCCCGCGCAATTCGCGAAGGATGCAACCATGAGTAGGGTCTTGAGCATCACGATCTCCGACTGGGACTTCAGAGTAGAAAATAGCAACCTACTTTGAACTGTCAAGTACTTTGCGCGGCTCCTCCATGTGCATGGCTGGGTCTAATTCAGCCGCGAGCGGCTTCCACCGGAGCGCCGGCCTCTTTCCAGGCTCGCCATCCGCCGGCCATTGAATAGACGTTCGTGTAGCCCATCTTTTGGAGATTGTCGGCGGAAAGCGCCGATCGAAATCCCCCGCCGCAATACAAAATCAGCTCGGCGTTTTTTTGCGGGATGCGCTCGATGATGTCGCGCTCGATTACGCCGCGCCCCATATGGTCGGCGCCGGCGATATGTCCGGCAGCCCATTCGTTGTCCTCACGCACGTCGATCACTTTTGCTTCGCCGCGCTCGAGTTTCTTCCTTGTCTCGTCGATACTTACCTCGCGAATTCGCGATTTGGCGTCGTCGACAAGACGAAGAAACTCCGGAGAGTGCTTCACAGGTTGGCCGGCATACGTTTGCCGGTGAGACGCTTTAGTCCCAGGTGAGCGCCTCGCCGAGCAACGAGCTCGACGGTGGCGACAGCGGCGGCCGATAACGCGGTCCACGCGAGTGCGGTGGGCCAGCTTTCGCCTCGCTTCCAGGGCCGCTCGGGCGGCTCCTCATTTTTCACCGCGCGCCATCCGCTGTCGAGTCCACGTTCTACCAGTCTGCCGGCTACCATCGCGGCACCCGCGCCGACAAGTAGCCAGGTCGCCTTTCTCGAGTTCAGTGTTTCGGTTTTGATACGCACTGTCTGCCTCCTTTTGGTGGTTAGAAGAGGCAAGGCTGGTGCCCGGCGGGAAGCGGGAAGCGGGAAGTCTCCGTCTTCTTAAGGTGTCTTTCACGAGGTCACCACCCCTCGCGTTTTCTCAGCTCAACGATGTGCGCGACATGGTGCCGGCTGTGCCACGCGTAGAGTGCGAGCAGTTGCGCCAATGTCATTATTCGATTGTGCTCGGGGTGCCGGATGGCGCGGTTGAAGTCTGCCGGATCCATCGCCTTGAGGAGAGCAACCCACCGTTGATGCAGCGACTCGAGTAGGTCGAGCGAGACATCGATCGGCACACGCTGGGAATCCGGGAGCTCCGCCCACTTTGCCTCATCGTACGGCTTGATGGTTGGCTCGTCCTCGGTGAGGCCAAGCTTGAACCGGGTGTATGCATTGAGGTGACTGTCCGGAACATGATGAACGACCTGCTTCACCGTCCATCCCCCCGGGCGGTACCGCGTCTCGAGCTGGTCGCGCGATAATCCCGCTATCGCCGAACGAAGCGCACCGGGTGCTCCAGCAATCTCCGCGATGAGGCGCGGATAGTCAGCTTCACTGACAGGCGCTGACCAATCGAACTTCCCAATCGGGTATCGCAGATCGTCGGTTGTTGCCGCTGTTGCAGTCATATTCGCGCTGCCTGCGTTGGGGGTTAAGCGATTCGCTCCGGCATATGTACCGTCACCGCTGAGCCATCCGCAACGAAGGCCGACGCCGGAGCTCTCGAGAGTATAGTGGGAAAGGGCTCCTCGTAGAAAGCACGGAGCGGGCCCTCCAGCTCATGCCGTGCACCGGGCCAAATCCGCCAGCGAGGATGATCGACCCTGTACTCAATGGTGCCGCCGTCACGCTGACGGGTGTAGCCCCAGGATTTATAGGACAGAAAATCTTCGGCGGTGCCAGGTTCTACAGGTCGTGGGTCGCCGCTGACGTGAAGCGCGATGCGCGAGGAATCTCGTCCCGCACCGAACTGATACTCGACGCTCTGCAGCTCGCCATTGGTTTTCACGATGCTGTGCTGCATCGGGACTGTGCGGTACGGCTCGTTGTAGGTGAGCTTAGCCGTTTCTGCGACAAGGAAGAGGGGCACCATCTCGCGGATGAAGACCACGCCCGACCGCACTTCATTTCCCACTCTGCGCCGCGCGTAGAACCGGAGGTTCACCTCCTCGAAGTTCTGATGAAAGAGCGCCGGTAACCCGAGCACGTGCGTATCGAGAAAGAGGAACGCGACCAGGCTCAGGTAGTGCCGCCCCTGCCAGGCGTCGAGCTCCGTTCCCTTCGGTAGATGTGGCAGCAGAACGGACTGATCGACCTCGTAGTTGAGCATCGCCAGATATCGCCAGTCCGCGCTCAGGAACTTGGCCGACATTCAGCTAGCTACACCCTTCGACCCACTTTACCTCGGGAAGCCGTCCGCCCCTGAAGGACGTGACTTTCTTTCCATCGGTCTCGAAAACAATCGCCTTTCCCGCGCTGGCGCTGTCGCCCATCACCGTCATGTAGTGCCCGCCCTCGATGTACTTGTGCGGCTCGACCTGCAGATCGCCGTCATAGACGCTCTGCACCTTCTGCTCACTGTCGCCGATCTTCACGCCGTCTTCAGTCGTGACGGCTCCAGTGTCGACATCGATGCGGGCGACTTTTCCTTTGACCACCATGACACTGACGCCGTCCGGAATCCCAGCACCCACTGCGGGAAAAACGAAATCGCACTCCTGCTTCATGTTCGGGTTCTCGTTCAACAGACCCATGTTTACGGCGTCGTCGAGATTCATTCCGATCTGGATCTGGCCGAGACCATCCTCGGAAAGTGCAAGGTCGCTGACGCTGTCACGCGCTGCTCCGTTCGGACCGTTTCTGCCCTTCAGCGCACTTTCGTCACCCTTGTCGCATGCCGACGCCGCGACGAGAAGCATCGCTGCACCGCACAAAATCCGTAGCGATCTCTGACTCTTCATTGTCATCCTCCGCCTTCCCGTGACACGGGGCGCCGAGTGATTAGGTACCGACCTGATAGAACCTCTCCTGATAGCGCTCAATGGATTCGTTGATCACGCGCGCCGCCACTTCGCTCTTTTCCCAGCCGACGATCTCTACGCGGCGCCCCTCGAGGTCCTTGTAGATATGGAAGAAGTGCTCCACTTCCTTCAAGTAATGCTGAGACAGATCGGCGATGTCGAAGTACTCATGGTAGTACGGGTCGTGGCAGGGCACCGCCAGAATCTTGTCGTCCGGCGCGCCGCGATCCAGCATCTTGAGCACGCCAAGCGGACGGCAGTCGATCTGGCATCCGGGAAACGTGGGCTCATTTATATGGACGAGCACGTCGAGCGGATCGCCATCTTCGTGAAGCGTTCGGGGGATCAACCCGTAGTCGCCCGGATAGTGGACCGCGGAATACAGCACTCGGTCCAGGCGAATCATACCCGTGGCCTTGTCGAGCTCGTATTTGTTGCGGCTTCCCCTCGGGATCTCGATGACTGCGGTGACATTGTCTGGCGGATGTATGCCAGCAGGCAGGTCATGCCATGCGTTGATCACGTAGTGACGCGCTCCATAGTGCCTTTGTAGGATATCGGCTCTTCATCCACACCGAAGTTCCGATCGGCAAGCTCGGCAATCCGCTCCATCTCTTCGCGTGTGAGATCCGGCTTGTCGGATGCTTCGGCAAATTCCCTGAGCTGTTCCATGTCGTAGATGTTGGGCAGCGTCGTTACGACCGTCGGCTCGGCGAGCAGCCATTTGAGAGCAGCCTGGCCGAGCGTCATGCGCGTAGTGAGAAAATCGAGCGTCCGCACTTTCTTGACGCCGTTGATCAGCCAGGAGCGTGGCCGGTGGCGGCGGTGGTCGTTGGGCGGGAATTCGGTATCCTCGGTGTACTTTCCCTCGAGCATTCCGGAGGCGTGCGTCACCCTGATGTTGAACGCGCAGCTCGGCGCATGCTCGCGCGCCGCTTCTATCATCGTCGTTCCAGGATGCTGCTCGAGGATATTCCAGATCATCTGGATGGTGCCGATGTCGTTCTCGCGCTCGCATAGCTCAACGGCTTCGTAAAGCCATCCGATCGCGGGACCGAACGCCGCGCCCCAGACGCCGATCAATCCTTCACTCTGCATCTCGCGCAAAGTCTCCCAGATCGACGCGTCCCGGACGTGCTCCATTTTGATGTTGTGCAACTGAAGCACGTCGATGTGATCGGTCTCCAGACGCTCGAGACATTTGTCGAGCGCGAAGCGCATGTAGTCACGATCGAACTTTTGCGGAAGCTCGCTCTGTCCGCGACGCGCTGATTGGGCTTCAGGATCGTAGATGTCGTAGCCGATCTTGGTCGAGTAAACGACTTCGCCGCGCTGGCCGCGAAAAGCCTCGGCGAGTTGTCGCTCGCCGCGCCCATTACCGTAAGTGTCGGCTGTATCGAAGAAGTTGATGCCGAACTGATTGCGCGCAACGCGCAGCATCTCGACAGCTTCGTCGTCGGTCTTGTCGCCCCACCAGCCGGTGGATAGCGTCCAGGTTCCGAAGCCGATTTCGCTGACTTTAATGTTGGTTCCGGGGAACAGCCTATAGCGCATTGGTCATCGCGTGGTGTCGGACGTACAAGTTAACCGCCCGCCCAAGCCCGCGCCGCCGGTGCCGCTAAACGCTCCGATCTTGAAGTTTCAACGAAGATACCCCGCTAAAACCGCGTCCAATTTTTTCATGACCTCGCCGGACGGGGAGCCGTGGATTGTTCTCGTCTCCACTCCACGTAGGAGTACACGAACGCCCCCGCCGAACAGGCGAGAATTACGGCGAACATAAGAAAGTGCGCCCACTGTGGCGCCAAAAACCCTGCAAGGACGAGCAGCAGCCCCCCGGCTACGAAAACGTGGCCTCCAAGGCGGTGAGTTTTCTCCCACACGCGATCGCTCGACAGTGTCCAGGGAGTCTTGATGCCAACGAACCAGTTTGGGCGGGCACGCGGCAGAAGATTCCCAACCACGACGAACAGGATGCCAACACCAAAAGGTAAAAGCCGTTGCATCGCCACTGGATATCCGAGTTGCGAGCGAAGCACGACGACGTGCATCCCGAGCATGAAGAGCATGATCGATATGATGATCGCCTCGAACGCGCCGCCGAATTTCGCGTAATTTCGCCCGCGCGGATCGATCACGGGAAGAATTCTCACGAGCACCGCCAGGCCAAGGAGGAAGAGAGGAAGCATTAGCACTCCCCAGAGCCGGCTACTCCAACCGTTAGCATGACCTGACATATCCCAGTGCGTTGGCACGGTCGCGGGAAGCTTTGGATACACAATCGCGGACCCCACGAACGCGAGGACGACGATGAGAAGGGGAATCCACTTACGCATTTGACCTCCGCGGGCGAAGCCACTTGATAAGGTGTTCGACGACATCCTGGAAAACCGTAGTGTTCAGCTCGTACACGACGTGCTGACCATTCCGTTCGGCGAGAATGAGCTCCGCATCCTTCAAGACGCTCAGATGCCGCGAGATCGTCGCCCAGCTCGTGCTGAACTTCTCTGCGATCTCGCCCGAGGTTCGAGGGCCCGAGCGGAGCAGATCAAGTATCTCGCGGCGGGTTGGGTCGGAGAGGGCGCGGAAGACATCGTTCATCATAGCTTAGTTGTTTAGCCAAGTATCTAATTATATAGCGCCCACTATTGGGTATCAATAGCCTGAACAGAGCTTTCCAGCGGCTTCCGTCGCGAAGTAGGTAACGATGAAATCCGCTCCCGCCCGACGGATGCCGAGGAGTGATTCCATCATCACGCGGTCTTTCTCGATCCATCCACGTTCTGCTGCCGCGCAGATCATCGCGTACTCGCCACTCACCTGGTACGCGGCAACCGGATATCCGGTTTCCGCTTTCACGCGTGAGACAATGTCGAGGTAGGGACCCGCTGGTTTGACCATTACGGCATCAGCTCCCTCAGCGATATCAGCGCGTACTTCGCGCATCGCTTCCTCGGCGTTACCGGGATCCATCTGGTAACCGCGACGGTCGCCGGCCTGGGGCGCCGACTCAGCCGCTTCCCTGAACGGACCGTAATACGCTGAAGCGTACTTGGCGGCATAACTCAGAATCGAAACCGCCGAGAATCCATCGCCGTCCAGCGCTGAGCGAATCGCCTGCACTCTGCCATCCATCATGTCGCTCGGTGCCACGATGTCCGCGCCGGCTCGCGCGTGCGAGAGCGCTGCACGAGAGAGAAGCTCTAGCGTTGCATCGTTATCGACGTCACCATCCCTCAGCACA
>CADDZN010000057.1 GCA_902812375.1 bacterium
TTCTGGCGGGAAGAAGCCGGCCCGAGCGGCTGTTCCTAAGAAAGATCTTAGCCCCGGCGAGATGCTCTCCTACGCCACGTTGAGCCAAAGCAGTATCCGATGCATCCGAGTAATCCGCTTCATCCGGGAGAAACTTCCGTCTCGGTGGCCAGACCTCTTTGGTGTTAGTGGCCAGACGGACCGCTCTTTCCGCGGTACCCCTGGATCGCTCTACGTATTAACATTCCTGTCAGTTGCGCGTCCCTTTTACGAATGCCTACACTTCGATGATGAAACGCCTCGCCCTCCTGATTGTTCTTTGCGCCGCGCTCGCTGCCACATCGGCCGCTCGCTCGCAGCAACCGGCTCGCGAGTCGGGTGCACCTAGGCCCAAGGCTCAGTCTCCGGACTCCGTAAAGTTCGAGCCATCGCCCGAGCTGAAGCAGTCTCTCGAGGATCTTGCGGCATCGGTGCAGGCGCTCATGAACCGAATCACATCGGACCCGAAGTTGCGCGCCGATGCGATCCACGTCGCCTCGGGGCTAGTTACCACTGCTCAACAGGTCGTGACCGAGCAATCGGCCGTATTGCAGGAAGCGCTCAAGACTGCGGCCGACAAAATCGGCGCGGCGCAAATTCCCCTCAATAGTCCGCTGAAAAAGCCGCGATAGATCGGCCGAACTCCCTGGCGAACCTGCCTTTTCGCCAATGGTAGGTGTGCGCTCGTAACTTAGGGCGTGGGCGATCAGAACCGAAATCAAAAAATTCGCGCCGCGCTCGCCGGCGCCGTAGTCGGTGCGCTTGCATCGGTTGGCGCGCACGTCCTTGGTATCCAGGGACTTCTTCGGATCCCCAACCTCGTGCTCTATTTGCCAGCGGCGCTTTTTGGCGCGGCTGTCGGCGCTACACGTCTTAAGCCCCTCGTATGGGTGCCGGCTGGAGTCATCGCCGCCCTATGCATCATCGTCGCCTATACTCCTCTGGTGTCAGCTCTAGCGCGCCCATTGATCCGTCGCGATGCGATACCGACTCGCGTCGATGCCATCGCGGTCCTGTCGGCAGGATTTACGGCGGACGGCTTGATGCGAAGCGAGACACTCGACCGATTGCTGACTGGCTTGCTGCTGGCGAAGCGCGGACTCGCCAACGTCGTCCTCGTTTCGCGGGAACGACAAGCCAACGATGGCCCAGTGGTATCAGATTCGGCCGATTTGCAGAACGTCATTGACCTGGTATCGGATCCTGCACAAATAATTTTCGTCGATTCTGTTTTCACGACCCGCACGGAGGCCCTGCAGATGCGCGCGGTCGCTTCGGCGCGAGGTTGGTCGAGCCTCGCTGTAATTACCTCGCCGATGCATACAAGAAGAGCGTGTGCTACTTTCGAGGCCGTTGGGTTCAGGGTTATATGCGTTCCCGCAATCCTCCGGCAACCGGGATTGGGTAAAGATTCGAGTCCTGAAGATCGTCTTCGGGCATTTCGATCGTGGCTGTATGAGACCTTCGCGTCGGCCTCATACACTTCCCGCGGCTGGATTCGTTGATCCGTACCGTCGTAATCGCGAGGGAATCGTGGAATGACATCTGGCACAGAGCATTTGCGCGCATCGATGACCGGCAACCGGCATCCTTTGGATTCGGCGCAGGGAATCTGGAAGGTGATCACGGCCTCATCCGTCGGCACGATGATCGAATGGTATGACTTCTACATCTTCGGAAGTCTTGCCGCGATCATTTCCACCCAGTTTTTCCCGGGAGACAACCCCACCGCCAGCTTCCTCAAGACTCTCGCGACATTCGCCGTAGGATTCGCGGTTCGTCCATTTGGCGCGCTTGTCTTCGGGCGAATAGGCGATCTCACTGGCCGTAAGTTCGCGTTCCTCGCGACGCTGCTCATCATGGGCGGATCGACCGCGGCAATCGGGTTCCTTCCCGGCTACAAGACAATCGGCATTGCGGCCCCGATCATACTCGTGCTGCTTCGCTTGCTCCAAGGTCTCGCGCTCGGTGGAGAGTACGGCGGCGCTGCAGTGTACGTGGCCGAACACGCTCCGGATGGTAAACGTGGGTATTACACGAGTTTCATCCAGACGACTGCCACGCTGGGTCTCTTCGTTTCGCTCGCGGTGATTCTCATCGTGCGCGGCGTAGTTGGCGAGGACGCCTTCAAGGTGTGGGGTTGGAGACTGCCCTTTATTCTGTCTCTCTTTCTGGTCGCGATCTCCTATTACATAAGGATGCGACTGCGCGAGTCGCCGCTGTTCGCCGTTCTCAAGGATACTGGAAAAACTTCACGGGCGCCTATCCAGGAGAGCTTTGGGACCTGGTCGCGGTGGAAAGTCTTCCTCGTCGTCCTCTTCGGCGCGACCGCGGGGCAGGCTGTTGTGTGGTACACCGGACAGTTCTACGCTCTGCTCTTCCTGCAAACGGTGCTGAAGGTTCCGCTTGTGACGTCGTACGTGTGCGTAGCCGTCGCACTGATTCTGGCCGCACCGCTCTTTGTTTTCTTCGGCAGCCTCTCGGACAAAATCGGACGTAAGAAGATAATGATTGCGGGCAACCTCCTCGCCGCCATTCTCTACGTGCCGATTTACCATGCGATGAAAGTCTACTCTGCTCCAGTGAACGCTGTTGCTCTCACCGCCTTGGTTTTTGTGCAGGTGGTTTTCGTTACGATGGTGTATGGACCGATCGCCGCTTTCCTCGTCGAGGCCTTTCCCGCCAGAATCAGGTATACGTCGTTGTCGCTGCCGTATCACTTCGGGAATGGATGGTTCGGCGGATTTCTGCCGATCATCGCGACGAGTTTGGTAGCGAAAACGGGAAATATCTACGCTGGACTCGCTTTCCCGATCGTCGTCGCGCTGGTGACAGTGATCGTCGGCTCGCTCTTGCTGCATGACCGGCACAACGAAAGCATTTGGACCGAAGTTCATCCGGCCGGGAACCCGACCGTAACTGCGGCGCTGGAACCATCGAGCTAACTAAATGTCGATGATAGCGTTTGCCTCGGCGATGCTTCTCTCGCTCGTGCAGGTATCCGACTCCACTCTCGCTAAAATAGACCGCCGCATCGCACAGGAGCGGGGCGCGGTCGTCGGAATTGCGTATCTGGACTTGGGTTCCGGTGACAGCCTTTACCTGAACGCGGACACGAGCTTCCACGCCGCGAGCACGATGAAGGTACCGGTCATGATCGAGCTGTTCCGGCAAGCCTCGAGGGGCGCATTCTCAATGAGCCAGGGATTGCTGGTCGTCAACCAGTTCGCATCGATAGTGGACGGCTCTCCTTACGCGCTCGATGAAAAGTCGGATAGCGACAGCGCGCTTTACCGCCGCATTGGACAACGTGTGCGCGTTGACACGTTGCTTAGGCACATGATCACGCGATCGAGCAATTTCGCCACGAACACTCTCATCGGTCTGGTCGGCGCCGAAGCCGTAACCCGTACGATGCGTTCGCTCGGCGCCCAGAGGATCCAAGTGCTCCGCGGCGTCGAGGACGGAAAGGCGTTCGATCGAGGACTCAACAACACGACGACGGCCCGCGATCTCTCGATAATCCTGCGCGCCATCGAGGAAGGTCGGGCCGCGTCCCCGGACGCTACACGTCAGATGCGAGACATTCTGCTCGCCCAGGAGTTCAACGAAAAAATTCCTGCGGGCGTGCCTCGCGGTGTGCCAGTCGCGCATAAAACGGGAGAGATCACCGCTCACTCACACGATGCGGCGATCGTGTACCCACCCGGAAGGCATCCGTACATCCTCGTCGTGCTCACGCGTGGAATTGCTGACGGGGCGAGGTCGAGCAAGCTCATTGCCGATATCTCCTCGCTGATTTATTCGCACAACTCCTCGCGCGCGATTCCGGCCGAGTCTGAGAGACCACGATGATCAGAGTTGCTTTTCTGGGGCTGGGCGACATCGGCGCACCGATAGCCTCCCATCTCACGCGCGATCCATTCGAGCTCACGGTGTGGAACCGAACCGCTTCGCGCGCGGACGAATTCGCGGCGGAGCACAAAGTGAGTGTGGCCCGCACCGCCGCTGACGCCGTACGCAGCGCGGATGTCGTGGTGACCTGTCTGCCTTCATCGGCGGAAGTCGAAGCGGTGCTCCACGGCGAGCAGGGAATACTCGAGGCGCTCAGGAAAGGTGCAGTGGTTGTGGACTGCACATCGGGTGACCCACCTACATCGAGGTCAATTGCCGCGGAGCTTGGTGGCCGTGGCGTGGACTTCATCGATGCACCTGTAAGCGGCGGGACAGCGGGTGCAAAAGCTGGAACCCTGACAGTGATGTGGGGCGGAGAAGAGACCGTGTTCGAGCGCGTGCGATCCGTCATCGAAGCTTTCGGCAAGAAAATCGTTCATGCGGGCGGTGTTGGTGCCGGGGATGCGCTCAAGGCAGTAAACAATGCTCTGCTGGCGGTTCACATCCTCTCGACCGCCGAAGGACTAGCGGTTCTCGCCAAGGCCGGAGTGGATCCTAAAATCGCGCTCGACGTGATCAACGCGTCGAGTGGCCGGTCGAACAGCTCCGAGAATTTGTTTCCCCAGCGGGTCCTTACGCGCGAATTTCCGCGGACATTCAGGCTCGCCCTTCTCGATAAGGATATCGGTATCGCGGCCGTACTCGCCGAAGATCTGGAAGTGCGAACTCCAATCATTGCATTGGCGGCCGAGCGCTTTCACGAAGCCCGCGAGAAGCTCGGCGAAGAGGCGGACCACGTGGAGGCCGTCAGGGTAATTGAAGACGAGAACGGAGTGAAGATCGCCGCCTTCAAATAGCCCTCGTTCGACGCCATATTGTGCAGCGATGACCACGAAGACAACGACTGTCCTCGACGCGCGGGCGGTCGAGAGAACTTTGAAGCGAATGTCGGTAGAGATAGTAGAACTCAACCGGGGGACTGACAACCTCATCATCGTTGGGATCCAGCGCCGCGGCGTGCAGTTGGCGGACCGACTCGTGCGCATGATCGAGGGTGGCGAAGGTGTGACAGTCCCGCAGGGCTCGCTCGATATCACCCTCTATCGCGACGATCTCCAAACGGTAGGACCACGTCCTGTCGTGGGTCCAACATATCTGCCATGGGAGCTGGACGGAAAGCACATCGTCATCGTTGATGACGTGCTGTACACCGGGCGAACGGTACGTGCCGCGCTCGACGAGCTCGCCGACTTCGGACGGCCCGCCGCAATCTCCTTGGCGGTGCTCATCGACCGCGGTGGGCGCGAGCTGCCGATCCACGCCGACGTGATCGGCAAGAAAATCGACGTAGGTCAGGGCGAGCGCGTCGACGTGCTGGTGGCGGAAGTCGACGAGCGAACCGAGGTAGTGATCGTGCCCAAGTCGGCGGCGTGACGGCGGCCTTCGGCAAAGATCTTCTCGGGCTGGAGTCGCTCACAGGCGACCAGATAAGACTCATTCTCGACACCGCCGAGCCGTTCAAGGAAATAAGCGAACGCGCCATAAAGAAAGTGCCTGCGCTCCGGGGCTCGACCATCGTCAATCTGTTTTTCGAGAACTCGACCCGCACGCGAATCTCCTTCGAGTTCGCGGAGAAGCGACTTTCTGCCGACACCGTGAACGTGTCGGCCGCAGGCTCCAGCGTGTCAAAGGGCGAGACCCTTGTCGACACCGCCCGGAATCTGGAAGCGATGCGAATAGACATGGTAGTCATCCGCCACTCTGCTTCTGGCGCGGCGCAATTTCTCGCGGAGCGCATTCAGTCGAACGTGATCAACGCCGGCGACGGCACTCACGAGCATCCGACTCAGGGTTTGCTCGATATCCTCACCCTGCGCGACAGGTTCGGCGATCTCAAAGGCCGGAGAGTCTGCATTTGCGGTGACATCCTGCACTCACGAGTCGCGCGCTCGAATATCTGGGGCCTCACGAAGCTCGGCGCCGAGGTCGCGGTATGTGGGCCGCGGTCGCTCTTGCCAAACGCGATCGACGAACTCGGGGTCCGCATCTTCGACAGGATCGAGGAAGCGATCGAGTGGGCCGAAGCGCTGAACGTGCTGCGGTTGCAATTCGAGCGCATGACGGCTGGCTACATACCATCGGCACGCGAGTACAATCGTGTCTTCGGCATATCTCGCGAGCGACTGGATCGCGCAAAGCGGGACGTTTTGATCCTGCATCCCGGGCCGATGAACAGGGGAGTCGAGATCGATTCTGATGTCGCGGACGGTCCACATAGCGTGATTCTCGATCAGGTGACCAACGGAGTTGCTGTGAGGATGGCCGTTCTGTATCTCCTCGCCGGCGGCAAACCGGAGCTCGCTGAGGCCGCGAAAGGTGGGAGTGCGCGCGGCCGCGAGAGTGGAGATCGCGAGTGAAACCAATCGTTCTGCGCGGGGGGATGATCGTTGACCCTTCGCAGGGGCTGAATGAAGTCGGAGATGTCTTACTCAGCGACGGCGCGGTCACCGCTTGCGGGCGGGACATCGGCCGACCAGACGAGGTCGAGGAACTGGATTGCACAGGTCTGCTCGTCTCGCCGGGCTTCATCGATGTCCATTGCCATCTCCGCGAGCCAGGTCGGGAAGACGTTGAGACTGTAGCGACGGGCGCGCGGGCAGCAGCCGCGGGCGGCTTCACCGCGGTCTGCGCGATGCCGAATACGGATCCTGTAACCGATAACCAGGCGGCGGTTGGTTTCATCGTCCGACAGGCTCAGCGCGCCGCAGCCGCGCGCGTGTATCCGATCGGCGCCATCTCGGTGCGTCAGGAAGGCAAGGTATTGGCGGAGTTCGGTGAGATGGTTGGTGCGGGAGCCGTTGCGGTGAGCGACGACGGCAAACCCGTCACGAGCGCTCAGTTGATGCGCACCGCCCTCGAGTACGCGCGAACGTTCAGAATTCCGGTAATCGATCACTGCGAAGAGCCGACCCTTGCGGCGGGCGGTGCAATGAATGAGGGGATTGTGAGCGCGCAGCTTGGGCTCAAGGGCATCCCAGCCGAAGCGGAAGAGATCATGGTGATCCGGGATATTCTCCTGGCGCGGCTGACAGGTGGGCACGTGCATCTCGCGCACATGAGCACTCGCGGCTCGGTCGAATTGATTCGCTGGGGAAAGGAGCGCGACATCAAGGTGACCGCTGAAGTTTGCCCCCATCATCTGTCGCTGACAGAAGAGTGTGTGCGCGGCTACGACACGAACGCAAAGATGAATCCGCCGCTCCGCACAGCGGCCGACGTCGACGCCTTGCGCGAGGCCGTGAAGGATGGAATCATCGATCTCGTTGCGACGGACCACGCGCCCCACCACTACGACGAGAAGGAGCGCGAGTTTGCTGACGCTCCCAATGGAATCGTGGGGTTGGAAACTGCGCTGGCAGTGGTCGTGACGAATCTCGTCGAGAAAGGGTATCTCAGCTTCTCGCAGCTAGTCGAACGGATGTCGTGCACGCCGGCCCGAATCTTCAACCTTCCCGGCGGGTCGCTCAGGAAAGGAGGCGTGGCAGACGTGACGGTTTTCGATCCGTCCGCGCGCTGGAGCGTCGATGCGTCGACTTTCTTGTCGAAGGGCCGAAACACCCCGTACGATGGAATGACACTCGTCGGGCGCGCGACTTGTACTATTGTAGGCGGGTCGGTCGTCTATCGATCGGGGAATCCCGCCCATGAGCGGGAGAGGAATTAGTCGAGTCAGGGGATGAGGTGCGATGGCTGAGAGGGACCCGGTCTCACTGGATGCGCTCAACGGTCTACTTAAGGAGCGCCAGAGATACGAGGAATGGCTGGCAGCGCTCGAAGAAAAGCGCGCCACCACTTCGGATGCCGTCTATCAGCGAGTCCAGGCTGATTATCAGACGCGATTGCGGGAAGTTTCGAGCAAGCTCGCGGAGCGCGCGGGCGATCTGCGCGAGAATATTGACGCGTTGACTCTGAGACTCGACGAGGTTTCCCGCCAGGAGACGCAGCAGCGAGAGGCTCGACAAGAAGCGGAGCTTCGCGCGGCAGTTGGCGAGTACACCGATAAACAGTGGAAAGAAATCGGTGGCGCCTGGGACAAGGAGCTCACGCGGCTAGTCAAAGAGAAGAGCACAATTGAAGCGCAATTAGCCGACCTCAATCGAATCTTCGCGCTCAGCGTGAAAGAGCGGCAGCTAGGAGCGACTGCGTTAAATCGCGCGAGCTCCGGAGACGGCGCGAAGACGCCCATCTCGCCTGTTGTCCCGCGTCCGGCCGTACCGGAGCCGCCAACTCTGAACGCGCCATCGCGCCCCGACCAGACTGTAACCAGTCGAGCTCCAACTCCCACTGGTCCGCCTGCCGGCGCTCGTTCCCCGTTCGAAAACTTTCCCGTGCTCCGTCCGGCGACAACTACTCCGCCGGCTACGACGGCCGTCGCGACTCCACCGTCCGTGCCGAAAAGCGGGGGCGCGTCCGATCCCCGCGCGGAGCAGCACAAAACTCTCAAATGTCCGGAGTGCGGAGCGGCGAATTACCCTACAGAATGGTACTGTGAGAGGTGTGGAGGAGAGTTGGCTACTATGTAGCACGTAGCTGGCTCGAGCGAGCGGTACAAAAAAAGAGGCGCCGGCGGCGCCTCTTTGTGTTTTATCCCGCGTTACTTCGCGGCTGTTTTCGCGAGCCGGCTCTTGTGTCGAGCGGCGGCGTTCTTGTGGATCAGGCCTTTGCGCGAAGCGCGATCGAGGAGCTTGACCGCTGCGAGTCGGTCCTCTGGACTCCCGGCAGCGGATGCACGCTTCAGCGCCGTGCGCAGCGCGGACCTCTGAGCGCGATTCCGAATCGCGGCCGCCCGCGATTTGCGCATGTTCTTTTTCGCTGAAGCAATATTTGGCACGAACTGATCTCCGGGAATTTTGTCTGGGATTGTAGCCACGAAATGTGGCTCCCTATCGGGTGTATGTCAAGCTATTGCACTGTGTTAGCAGCGAGCGCCGCGTACGGATCGCGCGTTGAACGCAGGAAAACACCGCGGTGGTCGAGCCTGCCAGCGCGCGGCCTGAAATGGTAACTTCCACTCGCGCAGATTTCACCTCGACCAGGAAGAGATTGGACAAGTTTCAGAACATCATTCTTATCGCGCCCGTACTGGTGTTTTCAATGGTCGCGCACGAGTACGCGCACGGTTATGCGGCCTTGAAGCAGGGGGATTCGACCGCTTACTCCCTCGGTCGTCTTACGTGGAATCCGATTCCGCACATCGACATTTTCATGACGATTCTGCTTCCGTTGTTCACCTATCTCACAACAGGCCTCGTGTTCGGCGGAGCGAAACCTGTCCCGGTGATTCCGCGGAACTATAGAAACTACAAGCGCGGCGACATTATCGTCTCGTTAGCGGGAGTCGCGGCGAACTTCGGGATTGCTATAGTCTGCATTCCACTGATCATCGCCGTGGGTGCGCTCGGAAGGAGCGCGCCCGCAATCGCGGAGAGTTGTGCTCTTCTCCAGACGATGCTCATGGGCGCTGTCATCATCAACCTGGCACTCGCCGTGTTCAACCTCATGCCGATTCCTCCTCTGGACGGATCGCATGTGTTCAAGTACATCCTCCCGCCGGCCTGGGCGCTCAATTATCAGCGACTAGGTACTCAGGGTTTGTTCATACTCTTTCTTCTGATCGGATTTGGCGGACCGGTGATCAACTTCTGGTTCAAGCCCGTCTGGTTTTTTGCGCACCTCGCGAGCCGTGCGGTGTTCCCATACCTCCTGCCCAGCCAATGGACGATGTGACGCTGACTTCTCGGGGCAACATTGCTGCGCCGGCCAACTCAGAGGTGTTTGTCGTCGAGCTCGCCGAGTTCTCGGGGCCACTCGATTTGCTGCTCTCCCTGATTCGGGATGAGCAAATAGACATTTACGACATTCCGATTGCGCGGATCGCCGAACAGTTTCTGGACCGGATCTCATCCCTGAAGCTGGACGAAGCCGCGGACTACCTCGAGATGGCCGCACGACTCGTGCGGATCAAGGCGCAGCTCCTCCTGCCCAGGCGTGAAGGGGACGACGTGTGGGAAGATCCGCGGGCGGAGCTCGTGAGACGCCTGCTGGAGTATCAGCAGGTACGCGAGGTCGTGGATGTTCTCGAGCGCCGCAGTGAGGAGCGTCGCGGAAAATTCGCGCGTGCGTACTCGCAGCAAATCATCCAACCACCCGCGGCAGGTCCGCTCGCGATCTCACTCCCCGAGTTGTTGAGCGCGGTCGATCGGGTGCTGCGTCTCGCGAAAAAGCCGCACGTCCATGACATCGTCCCGCGTGCGCTCGACGTTGATGGCGCAATTGGAATCGTGCGGGCGCTCTTGTCGATCCGTGCGCACGCTCACTGGAAGGATGTGTTGCCGAGGAAAGCAGAGCCGTGGGAAGTACTCTCTCTGCTGCTTGCTTTGCTGGAACTTGCCAAGCGCGGTGAGCTACGGCTCGTGCAGGCACGGCCTTTCGCAGCTTTCGAGATCACGCGTGACTCCGCTAGCGAAGCTGCTTGAGGCGGCGCTCTTTGCGAGCGCAGTTCCGGTTCCCATGGATTCCCTGCGCGCGATGGCGGCGCACGCGGAGGATGAAGTCACGCTCGAATCGGCCCTCGCCGAGTTGCGCGAGCACTACGACACTGATGGTCATGGCGTTGAATTGGTAGAGGTAGCCGGAGGCTGGCAGATTTTAACGCGTCCCGAGTACACCGAAGCAATCGAGCGCGCCCAACTCGCCGCGCGTCCGCAGCGTCTTTCGGCGGCAGCGCTCGAAACCCTGGCAATCATCGCCTATCGCCAACCGATTGGTCGCGCGGAGATTGAGGAGATTCGGGGCGTGGGCGCCGGCGCGATTCTCAAATCGCTCAACGAACGCGGCCTCATCGACATTGTCGGTCGCGGTGAAGGCCTCGGACGGCCGCTCCTTTACGGAACGACAGCGTCGTTTCTCGAGCAGTTTGCGCTAAGGCATCTTGAGGAGTTGCCCCGCGCCGACGAGCTCGCAATTGCCCTTCGCGCTCCGCGACAGGCGACGCCAACGTCTGGAACAGCAGTCGGAGACAACGGCGAGGCGCCGCCACGGGCAGATTGATGCCCGAGACAATGCGCATTCAGCGTGCGCTCGCGCGTGCGGGCATAGCCTCGCGACGCAAAGCGGAGGAGCTCGTCTCCGCAGGCCGCGTGCGGATCAACGGTGAGGTTGCTGAGACCGGTCAGAGCGTTAATCCAGCGGTCGACACCATTGTCGTAGATGGAAAGAAGATCGGCGCGCCGGTCGCCGCGTATTGGGTCGTTCTCAACAAACCCGCAGGAGTTTTGACCACCCGGGCCGACACCGCCGGCCGTCGGACTGTTTTTGATTTGATTGAGGATGTTCCGGGTCTCACGTACGTGGGCCGTCTGGACTACATGACGGAAGGTGTGCTGCTGCTGACCACCGACGGCGAAGCCGCGCACAAACTCACCCATCCGAGCAACGAGATCGAGCGGACGTACGTGGCAACGGTACGGGGCGATGGAGCGGAGGCGGCACGCGCGGCCATCAGAGGGGTAGAGCTCGAGGATGGCGCTGTTTTTCCGCGCGATGTCTCCGCGCGGAGGGCGGGACGCGGATTGTGGGAGCTCGAGCTCACGATCGCAGAAGGCAGAACGAGAGAGGTAAGAAGGTTGTGTGAAGCCCTGGGACTGAGAGTCGAGCGACTCGTGCGCACGAAATTCGGCCCGGTGAAGTTGGGATCACTCGAGTCGGGGAGGACTCGACCACTGAGTGCGCGCGAAAGGGAAGTCATCTCCGCACTCTCCAGGAGCGGCGGAGCAAAGACCATCAAGCCAGGAGTAACACGTGACCGCAAGCGCCGTTACAGCCGCTGATGCATCGATAGTTCAAGAGGTCGTGACGCAAGTTGGGCGGCGGATCGTCGGCCAGGAATACATGGTCGAGCGATTGCTGATAAGCCTGCTCACTGGCGGTCACGTCCTCCTCGAGGGAGTGCCTGGACTCGCGAAGACACTCACGGTACGAACTCTCGCCGAGGCAATCAACACCAGCTTCAGCCGAATCCAGTTCACGCCGGATCTGTTGCCGGCTGACGTTGTTGGTACGCAAATCTACGATCAGTCCAACGGCAAATTCTCGGTCAAGAAGGGACCGATTTTCGCGAACATTATTCTCGCGGACGAGATCAATCGCGCTCCGGCGAAAGTGCAGGCGGCGTTGCTCGAGGCGATGCAGGAGAAGCAGGTCACGATTGGCGGCACGACGCACATCCTCGAGGAGCCGTTCCTCGTTCTGGCGACCCAGAACCCCATCGAGCAGGAAGGCACGTACCCGCTTCCGGAGGCCCAGGTCGACCGCTTCATGCTCAAGCTGCATGTCGGCTATCCGTCGCGCGATGAGGAGAAAGAGATTCTGCGCAGAATGGCGAGTGGGGAGCCGATCCACGTGGACCGTGTTGCAACTCCGGCGCAGATCCTCGCCACGCGCCGTCATATCGCCGACCTGTACATGGATGACCGAATCGTCGACTACATCGTCGAGATCGTGCACGCCACGAGAAATCCCGACCAGGCCGGACTCTCTG
>CADDZN010000058.1 GCA_902812375.1 bacterium
ATCCTTACTTTTCGACCGATACCGCCGCAGCACTCCGCGCGATTCAGATTCACGCCGATGTCATCATCAAGGCGACGAGCGTTGACGGCGTCTACAGCGCCGACCCGAAAAGGGATCCGGACGCCACCCGCTTCCACGAGATCAGCTACCGCGACGTCATGGTAAATGAGCTGGGTGTCATGGATCAGACCGCGATCACACTGTGCAAGGAAAACAAGCTCCCCATCATCGTCCTCAACATTCACCGTCACGGAGAAGTAGCCCGGGCGCTCCTGGGTGAGCGCGTGGGAACGATCGTACAATGACGACAATTCCTCAGATCACGAAGGACTGCCGTACCGCGATGGAGAAGTCATTCGAAGCCTCCAAGCGCGAGCTCGCGTCTATCAGGACGGGCAAGGCGAGCGCGAGTTTGCTCGATACCATTCGCGTGGACGCCTACGGGCAACAGATGCCACTCAATCAGGTCGCGGGCGTCTCTGCTCCGGAACCGCGTCTTCTCACCGTCACGCCATGGGACAAGGGCCTCGTTCCGGCGATCGAAAAAGCGCTGCGCGAGTCGGAGCTTGGGCTGAATCCGCAGAATCAATCCGGCGTGATTCGGGTGCCATTACCCGCACTCAACGAGCAGCGAAGGAAAGAGCTCGTGAAAGTGGTTCACAAGCTCGCGGAAGAGGCGAGAATCGGTATCAGACACGCACGCACCGCAGCGCGCGATCAGTTGAAAAAACTCGAGAAAACTTCCGAGGACGATCAGAAAAAGGCTGAAAAAGAGCTACAGAAGCTTCACGACGACTACATCGGCAAAATCGATGAGTTGTTGAAGGGGAAAGAAGCAGAAATCATGGAAGTCTAGATCGTGTCCGAGCTGACACGACGCATCATCTTCGCGGTAATCGCCGCGCCCCTCAGCATCGCCATCGTCTACTTTGGCGATTGGGCGCTTGCGATCTTGCTCTCCGTTCTTGCCGCGCTCGCCGCGTGGGAATTCTTTCGTATCGCTCGCGAGACAGGGGTGTTCCCGCTGGAGCCGGCCGGAATAAGTATCGCCGCGCTCCTGCCGATAGCAATCCACGCGCAGAGACGTGGGGTCTATACTCTCTCGCTCACTGCTCTCGTAGCACTCGCGCTTCTTCTTTTTGCAAGCACCATCTGGCTCCGTGGCCCCGCCGGCAAACCGCTAGGGTCCGTGGCCGCAACCGCCTTCGGCGTGTTGTACGCGGGCCAGTTTGCCTACATCTACGCGCTTCGCTACCACGATTATGCAGTCGGCGCCGCCGCAGGAACCGCGCTTGTGCTGCTGCCGGTGCTGCTCACCTGGGCTACCGACATTGGCGCGTACGCGTTTGGTCGCAGCATTGGGAAACGAAAACTGATTCCGTCTGTGAGCCCGGGTAAAACGGTAGAGGGCGCGCTGGGCGGACTTGCCATTGCGATCATCGTTTGTCTGCTTTATGTGCGTCTGATTCTGATGCCTGTCGCGCACCTCGCGCTCACGATCCAGGGCGCGGTGTTGTTCGCCATTATAGTGAGCGTCGCCGGACAGACCGGGGATCTCGCTGAGTCACTGCTCAAGCGTGAGGCCGGAATAAAGGACAGCTCTCGAATCATTCCCGGGCACGGCGGCATACTCGATCGCTTCGACAGCCTGCTGTTCGTGATGCCTGTTGCATTCCTGTTGCTGGGCCGTCTGCTGCTGCCCGTACCGTGACATCGAAGTCCGCCACCAGGCCAAAGGGTGTGGCGGTGCTCGGCTCAACTGGTTCTATCGGGACGACGGCACTGCGAGTGCTCGATAGGCAAAGGCAGCGGTTCCGAGTCACCGCCCTTACCGCGAATAGCAACGCTGCTCTCCTGAAAGAGCAGGTGCGCAAGTTTGCGCCGGAATTCGTCGGCATGGTCGAGTCGAACGCCGACTGTCATGACGCATGGAAAAGTGGAACGGCAGCGCTGGTTGACGCCGCGACCCGCGAGGATGTCGATATCGTTCTCAACGCGATCGTTGGCGTGGCGGGACTCGACGCAACGCTGGCTGCGCTCGAGAAGGGGAAGCGCGTCGCGCTCGCAAATAAGGAAACTCTGGTGATCGCCGGCGATCTCGTAAAGAAGGTGTGCGCGTCAGGCTCTGGCGAAGTAATTCCGGTGGACAGCGAACACAGCGCGATCCTCCAGTGCATTGCCGGCCGTGCCACCTCCGATATTCGGCGTGTCGTCCTCACTGCGTCGGGCGGACCGTTCCGCGATTGGAGCAAGGACCGCCTCGAGACGGCGACAATCGACGACGCGTTGCGACACCCCACCTGGCGAATGGGTAGAAAGATCAGCATCGACAGCGCGACGCTGGCAAACAAAGCACTCGAGGTGATCGAGGCGCATTTTCTCTTCGACTTGCCGTACGATCGCATAGAAGTTGTCGTACATCCGCAGAGCATCGTCCATTCCTTTGTCGAATTCGTCGATGGAAGCGTGATCGCCCAGATGAGCGTTCCCACAATGGAGCTGCCGGTACTGTACGCGCTCACGCACCCTGAGCGCGTCGTCGACGACGGCGTGCCTCCATTCGATCCCATCAAACTTTCGCCGATGACTTACGAACCGGTCGATCACGGCCGCTTTCCTGCGCTCCGGCTTGGAATTTCGGCAGGGATTGCGGGCGGCGCGGCGCCGGCTGTGTTCAATGGCGCCAACGAGTGCGCGGTTGCGGCATTTCTGGCGGGAAAGATCAGATTTACAGACATTCCAGGAGCGATATCATCCGCTCTCGACAAGCTGGGCGGTCTCGCCTCTTCGAGTCGCGAGGACCTGCTCGCCGCCGATGCGGCGGCGCGGCATCACGTCAAAGAGGTTTTCAAGTGCTGAGCTGGCTCGCTCCCATCATCGTATTCGGTCTCGTCGTCTTTGTGCACGAACTCGGTCACTTCATCGCAGCGAAGCTGACCGGAGTTTACGCCCCGCGGTTTTCGATTGGCTTCGGACCGTCGCTCTGGAAGAAAAGGTTCGGCGAGACGGAATACGTGCTTGCCGCTTTGCCGCTCGGCGGATACGTGCGAATGGCGTCTCGAGAAGACGAAGCAACCGCATTTCTGGAGGGTGGAAGCGAGAACTCCGCCACCACGCCTGGAAGTGCGAAGGATCAATACGATCCCGATGCGATGATTCCGTTCGGCCCAAAACCGATACCCGAGGCTCGGTGGTTCGAGTCGAAGTCTCTCCCGGCGCGGCTGTTCATCATGCTTGCTGGGGTCACGATGAATGCAATCCTCGCGTACGTCATTTATCTCGGCCTCATTCTGCGCTCGGGAATTCCAACACTCGTTCCCGTTGCCGCGGCAGTCACACCTGGGAAACCCGCCGCTGCCGCGGGAATTCAGCCAGGCGACAGCATCGTCTCCATCAACGGCGTGCCTGTCGGGAGCTGGGAGGTGCTGCTCGATCGCATCGGTGCATCGGCGGGAGTTCCGATCAGGCTTGGAGTCGTCCGGAAGGGTCACCCGCTCACGGTGCGGGTTACTCCTGCGGCCGAGACAGTTCCAGATCCGAGCACGGGCCAGCGAAAAGAGCTTGGTCGGATCGGGATGCTGGCTACCGCGTCATTCAAAGAGGTCCCAATTGCGGGTGCGTTTGGCGAGGCATGGCGCCTGACGCTCGATGACGGTGGAAAGATTTTTTCTACACTCAAACTCCTTCTCTCCAGCGGCGCGGGTGTTTCCGACCTCGGCGGGCCTATCGCGATCGCGCAGGTCTCCGTTCAGGCTGCTCGGGGAGGAATAGAAAATCTTCTGGCGCTGGTTGCCCTCATCAGCATCAACGTCGCGGTTTTCAATCTTCTGCCGATTCCAATTCTCGATGGTGGCCAGATTGTGCTCAATGTCGCGGAGACTATCAAAGGCCGAGCGTTCAGCACTCGCACCCGTGAGATGATTCTGCGTGGAGGGTTGCTGTTGATCGGATTGCTGTTCGTGACGGTGATGTTCAACGACATAAGCCGCAACATGGCGGGCATCATGCGACTCGTTGGACGATTGTTCGGCCGGTCGGCGTGACCCTGACAACCGGCGGAAAATGAATTGAAGCGTAGTGTGTTGACGGCTAAATTCCACCGCTATGGGTTTTCCCGACCTCGCCCAGCGCGTGGCTGATGTTCGGGCCAGGATAGATGCGGCGCGGGCGCGAGGTGGCCACGGTCAGCGGGTGACGATTGTCGCGGTCACGAAGTCGCATGGCTCTGACGCCGCGAAGGCTGCCTACGATGTCGGGTTGCACGATGTCGGAGAGAACAAGGTTCAGGAAGCGTTGAAGAAGATGGGAGAGGTCGACGTGCCGGTTCGCTGGCATTTGATCGGCCACCTTCAGCGGAACAAGGTGAAGTCGCTCGAACAGTTCGTGCTCTTGCATTCGCTCGACAGCTCACGACTCGCCGATTCAGTTTGCGCCTACGGGCTGGCCAGAGGCCGGGCCGTCGATGCGCTGATCGAGGTCAATTTTTCCGGGGGAAAAACGAAGTACGGTTTCTCCCCAAGCGAGTTATTGCCAGAGGCGGAGAGGCTGACATCGCTTGCGGGTATTCGTATTCGCGGCGTGATGACAATGGCTAGTTTTACTGCAAGCGAGAGCGAGCTCCATCGCACTTTCGCGGATGCTCGCGACGCAAGGGAGGCGTTGGTCGAAGCTGGGCATCCCGCCGAGGAGCTCTCGATGGGAATGTCGAACGATTACGAGATCGCGGTAGAGGAAGGCGCGACAATGGTGAGACTGGGCACAACCCTCTTCGGAGCGAGGGATAAATGATCGACGAAGCGTTTCATCTTACACCTCTGGACGTGCGTCGCTACGACTTCGGTCGGGCGCTGCGCGGCTACAATCCTGCGCGCGTCGATCAATTCAGGGATCAGGTAGCGGAGGAGATGGAGCGTCTCACGCGGATCAACCAGGACCTCGACTCAAAGGCGCGCAGCTTCCACGAGCAGCTCCGCGCATTTCGCGAGCGCGACAAAGCTCTGAACGACGCGCTCGTCTCGGCGCAGCAGCTCCGCGGCGAGGTGCGCGAACAAGCTGAACGCGAAGCACAGCTCATCATCCGCGAAGCGCAGGCCGAGGGAGAGCGCATCATCGAGGGCGCAAAAGCGGATGTGCGGCGGATGGAAGAAGTGCTCGACAACCTCGACCGCTCGCGTCGGACTTATCTCGCGCAGATGCGCACACTCATTGCGCGTCAGCTCTCCGAGGTCGAAGCGTCGGACTCGCAGGTGATAGCCAGCACTCTTCGCGGCGCCGGCTCGAACTCCTCAGGATCGAACCAGGAATGACCGCAGTCCGCCCAGTAAAGGCGGGAGGCGGGAAGGGGGAAGCGGAGAGCGGAGACTCGAGCAGACGTTTCCGCCTGCTTCCCACCGACCGGTCACCCGACGATCTGGAACGCGAGATCCTCGCGCTCTGGAAGGACGAGAAGCTCTTCGAGCAAACTCTCGCGGCCAGCGAGGGAAAGCCGGAGTTCGTTTTCTTCGAGGGACCGCCGACAGCTAATGGTCGCCCCGGAATCCATCACGTCTTTTCCCGCACCATAAAGGACCTGTTCTGCCGCCACCGCGCGATGCGCGGTTTCCATGTCGCGCGAAAGGCAGGCTGGGATACTCACGGCTTGCCGGTCGAGATCGAGGTGGAGAAGCGCATCGAGACCGAGTTCGGTCTGCGAACAGCGAAGCAGCAGATCGAGACCATTGGCGTCGAGCGGTTCAACGAGATGTGCCGCGAGAGTGTATGGCGTTACCGCGCTGACTGGGAGGAGATGAGCGAGCGGATCGCGTACTGGCTCGACTACAGCCATCCCTACGTCACATACTCGCACGACTACATCGAGAGCGCATGGTGGGCGCTCGCCACGATGTTCCGCCGCGGCCGACTTTACCGCGGCCACAAAGTGCTTCCGTATTGCGCTCGCTGTGGAACGACCCTCTCGAGTCACGAAGTCGCGCAGGGCTACAAGGACGTAAAGGACCCAAGCGCCTACGTCGCGCTCGATCTCGTCGAAGAGCCGGCAGCCCGAACCGACGACCGACGCCGGATTCTGGTGTGGACGACGACGCCGTGGACACTTGTCTCGAACGTCGCGCTCGCCGTGAGTCCGGATCTCGAGTACGTGGAGCTGAGAAGGAAAAATTCCGATAGTCGCGAGACGATCATCCTCGCGCTAGCACGCGCCGGTGCAGTGCTGGGCGAAGACTACATTGGGCGCTGGGAAACCGTTCGTACTTTGCGCGGCCGCGATCTCGTCGGCAAACGCTACAAGCGGCCGCTCGACTGGGTTCAGTATGGAGAAGGACAGCACGAGATAATCGTCGGCGAGGAGTTTGTTTCGTCCGAGGAAGGAACCGGCGTCGTGCACATGGCGCCCGCGTTTGGCGCGGATGATTACGCGGCGGGGCAGCGCAACGGGCTGGCATTTCTGCAACCCGTCAACCTGCGCGGAGAATTTCCCGCGGACATGCCCCTGGTCGGCGGAAAGTTCGTGAAGGACGCCGACCCCATCATTCTCGAGGAGCTCAAACGTCGCGGTGTCTTGTGGAAGTCGGCGCTGTTCGAGCACTCGTACCCTCACTGCTGGCGCTGCGACACGCCACTGCTTTACTACGCCCGCACGTCGTGGTTCGTCCGCACCACGGAATTCAAGGACGCGATGCTCGCGCGCAATTCGCGGGTCGATTGGCATCCACCTGAAACCGGATCGGGGCGTTTTGGCGAATGGCTCACCAACAACATCGATTGGGCCGTTTCGCGCGATCGCTATTGGGGAACGCCGCTTCCGATCTGGGTATGCGACAAGGATGCATCGCATGCGGAGGCAATCGCTGGATACGCAGAGCTCTCGCAACGAGCCGGAGTCGAGCTTGGCGAAAGCTTTGACCCACACAAGCCATTCATCGATCGGTACACCTGGAAGTGCGAGTGCGGCGGCACCATGTCGCGTACTCCGGAAGTCATCGATGCGTGGTTCGATTCGGGCTCGATGCCATTCGCGCAGTGGCATTTTCCATTCGAGAACCGCGAGACATTCGAGCGCTACTACCCAGCGGACTTCATCGCTGAAGGCGTCGATCAGACACGAGGGTGGTTCTATTCGCTGCTGGCGATCGCGACGGGCTTGGGTGATGCGCTCCCGAACAACGTGCTCCCACACGAGGCGCATCTCTCGCCCGTCGCGGCTGCCGAACCCGTCGCGAGCGCGGCCGCGAACAGTACCGCGCCCTACCGCGCCGTCGTGGTCAATGATCTGGTCCAGGATGCCCAAGGCCAGAAGATGTCCAAGCGTCTCGGCAATATCGTCGATCCGATGAGCGTGATTCCGCGGCATGGGGCCGATGCCGTGCGCCTATTCCTCATCACATCGAGTCAGGTGTGGATGCCCAGAAGATTCGATGAGGCGGGCATCCGTGATACTGCGGGGCGTTTTCTGCTCACCTTCAAGAATGTGTACACCGGGATCTTTGCCGAGTACGCGAATTTCGGATGGCAGCCTTCGAGTGAAGATCCCGATTTAGTCGACAGGCCGGTTCTCGACCGATGGGTTCTCTCGCGACTCGCGAGCGTAGAGCGCGAGGCCGACGAGCTACTGGGCCGATACGAAGCAACGAATGCTGCAAAAGCCGTGATGACCTTCTTCGACGAAGACGTTTCGAAGTGGTACGTCCGCCAGAGCCGCCACCGCTTTTACGATGTCGATCGGCCGGATAACCGGGCAGCCTTTGCGACGCTTCACGAGGTTCTTGTCGTGACCTGCCGGTTGCTGGCTCCATTTGCGCCATTTATCACGGATTGGGTGCACCGGGAGCTCACTCAGAGCTCCGTGCATCTTGCGCCCTACACCCGCCCCAGAGCGGCGGAGCCGCTAATTGATGTCGACCTCGAGAGAGCGATGTCGCATATCCGCACCCTTGCCACGTTGGGCCGGGCGGCGAGGGAGGAGGCTGGGGTGAAGGTGCGGCAACCGCTGGGGCGGATGGTATGTGTCGTGCCCTTACCGGGGGTAGTCTTTCGGGGCGCCCAGGCGCGCGCCGAGGGCTTGCTGGAGGAGATGAGCCCCCTCCTCGCCGGGGAGCTGAACATTAAGAAAATCGAGTTCATCTCCAGCGCCGGCGACCTAGTAACTTTAGAGGCTAAGCCGAATTTCCGTTCGCTGGGTAAGAAGTTCGGTCGGAACACTCCGCTGGCCAGCAAGGCAGTTCAGGCTTTGAGTAGCGAGGCGTTGCGCGAGTTCGAGGCGGGCAAGCCGCTCTATGTCTCGGTGGAAAATGAATCTCGCGAGCTCAGCGCGGAGGATCTGACGATCGTTCGCCGCGCATCGGGCGAACTTGTCGTGAAGGAGGAAAGCGGTTATTTCGCGGCGCTCGATCCAGCCGTGACGCGCGAGCTGAGGCTGGAAGGACTTGCACGCGAGCTGGTGAGCCGGATCCAGCGGTTGCGGAAGGAATTGGGTTTCGTCGTGAGCGATCGCATTGCGCTGTTTGTCGGCGCCGATGCGGAGATTCGGGAAGCGGTGAAGGTGTTTCAGAAATGGATAGCTGACGAGGTACTCGCGGTGCGAATGAGCATCGGCGAAAAAATAGAAGACACACACGCGACGCACACGTTCGACCTCGATGGGCAGGACGTCGAAGTCGCCTTGGAGAGGGTAGGATAGAATGGCAACAGCAGCCGGTAACAAAAAGCCTAAGGCGATGCCGAAGAAAAACCTGCAGCACTTCGAGAAGCGCCTCATGGAAGAGAGAAAGCGTGTTCTGAAGGAGCTTGGGCACTATGATGAGACGTTCGGGTCTACTCCGCAGGGAGCCGATGGCGATCTGAGCGCATATTCCTTTCACATGGCGGATCAAGGAACGGACGCGATGGAGCGCGAGAAGGCGTTTCTGTTCGCGAGTCAGGAAGGTCGCTTCCTCTGGCACATCGACGAGGCTCTTCGCAGGCTCTATCGCAACCCGGAGCAGTTCGGCAAATGCCATAACTGCGGTCGAGAAATAAGCTTCGAGCGACTCGACGCGCTGCCGCACGCCAGGTATTGCATCGAGTGCAAGCAGCGCGAAGAAGATGGAAAGCGGCAAGCCTAATCCGCCCCTCTTCTGGGGTACGCTCATAACCGTTGTTGCGCTCGATCTCGTAACGAAGCTGATTGCGGCGGCGACACTTTCGCCACAGCACATCCCGCACGAGATCCTCGGCAATCATTTTCGCCTGACGCTCGTCTACAATCCCGGCGCGGCGTTTGGGTTGAATCTGGGGGCGTACTCCCGCTGGATCTTCATGGCGCTCACCGCCGGCGCGCTCGTGATCCTCGGCCGATTGTACCGGACAACCCGGCAGACGGACTACTTGCGGGTGCTCGCTCTGGGACTCGTCTGCGGCGGAGCCGTCGGCAATCTCATTGATCGCATTCGCTCGGCGACCGGCGTGGTCGACTTCATCGACGTTGGTGTGGGAGATCTGAGGTGGCCGACCTTCAATGTTGCGGATATGGCGGTGAGCATCGGCGCTTTTCTTCTCGCGTGGGTTTTGTGGGGAGAGGACCGCGTAGCGTCCTCCGTGGTTGCTCCAGCCTCGGTATCGGATACGCAAGCGGAGATCTAGCTTCTGAGTGACATCAGGGACTTTCCCGTCGAGGCGGACAGCGATGTCCGCCTCGATCTGTTTGTCGCCCAGAGGGCGGGGCTTTCTCGCACCCAGGCAGCGACCTTGATCGCGCAGGGCAACGTGTTGGTGGATGGCCGGCGAGAGCGAGCGAGTTATCGCACTGAGCCCGGGCAGATGGTGAGGGTCGAAATTCCGGAAGTCGAAAAGCGCGCGATCACGGGCGAGGCCATCCCGGTAAACGTCGTCTATGAGGACGACGTGCTACTTGTGGTCGACAAGCCCGCCGGAATGGTAGTTCATCCCGCTCCGGGGAATTGGAGCGGCACGCTTGTGAACGCTCTGTTGGGCCGCGGTGGGCCTTTGTCATCGGAGGGCGAGCCCGAGCGGGCAGGCATGGTACACCGGCTCGACAAGGAGACATCGGGACTTCTGGTCGTCGCTAAAACCGACCGCGCGCACCGGCTACTCAGCGCCGCGATAGCGGATCGCCGCGTGGTGCGAAGGTACGCGGCGGTGACCTGGGGCCATCTGTCCGCCGACGCCATGACGATCGACAAGCCGATAGCCCGTGATCCGCGAGACCGGAAGCGCATGGCAATCGTCAATAAAGGTCGGCCGGCCAAGACCGACGTCATACGCCTTGCCCGGTTCGACGCGGGGGACCTTCTTCGTGCGCATCTCCATTCCGGACGGACTCACCAAATCCGCGTTCATCTCGCGTCTATCGGCCATCCTGTCATGGGCGACGACGTTTATGGCGGCGGCGGAGGACGTCGTGTGGCCGGACTTCCTCCCAAGCGGCATTTCCTCCATGCGGCGTGGCTCGCGTTCAAACACCCCGTGAGCGGCAAGCAGCTTGATTTTCGCTCTCCGCTTCCGGAGGACCTGGCGCGCGCTCTCGCTGTAATCTCTGGCGAGCACGCTCTTCCGACAGGCGTCGATCCGCTTACGGCGCTTCACTTCTATGAGTGAAGACGTAGCGCTTCCTCCTGACGAGGTGGTTGTCGAGGAGCCGCGGGTTCCGACCCGCCGCCTTCTCGCATTTGACGTGAGTGGCGGCGTGTTCGCATGCGACATGGAATTTTTTCGCGAGATCGTGCCATCGCAGAGGACGACCAGATTGCCCGCAGCGCCGGAAACCGTATGCGGACTGATCAATTTGCGCGGAACGATCGTGACGGTAATAGATGGTGGCACAGCGCTACGCAAAACGCCGTGCAGCCGAACGACTGGTTTGATTCTGCTGGTGGAGTACGGTGAGAGACTGGCCGGCATCCTGGTGGACGACGTTCGCGATATTCACGACGTGCCAATCGATCAGTTCGCGAGCGCCGCTCCCCTCGAGTCAGTGCCGGCCGAAGTCTCAACCGGAGTCGTCCAAGCGGAAGGCAGAACGGTGCACGTGCTCGACATCAAGGCACTGGTGAAGAACATCTTCGAACAAAGGAGGTAGTGGTGGGCAGCACTGTACTGGTGTGTGACGACGCGGTGTTCATGCGTACGATGGTCGGCGACATTCTCGCCCAGGCCGGTTTCACCGTTGTTGGCGAGGCGGAAAACGGCAAGCAGGCCGTTGAGAAGTATCAGAAACTGAAGCCCGATCTCGTGACGATGGACATCATCATGCCGGAGATGGGCGGCATCGAGGCCGTCAAGCAGATCACTCAAATGGACCCTGCCGCGCGCATTCTCATGTGCAGCGCTATGGGTCAACAGGCGCTGGTGCAGGAAGCGCTGCAGGCCGGCGCGCGCGACTTCGTCGTCAAGCCATTCCAGCCGAGCAGAGTGCTCGAAGCAGTGCAACGGGTGCTGGGATAAATGGATCCTGGCCGCTACGCCAAGCTTTTTCTTTCCGAGAGCCGTGAAAATCTCTCGGAAATAAATAACGCGCTCCTCGATCTGGAGCGTGGGGCAAGCGATGCGGCCGTAGATAGACTTTTTCGCGCAGTGCACACGATGAAAGGCATGGGTGGCGCCATGGGCTACACATCCGTGAGCGAGCTGTCCCACGAGCTCGAGACTTTGCTCGACAGACTGCGAAGTGGGTCGATGGTGGTAACGCCGTCGATCATGGACACGCTCTTCGCGGGGGCAGACGTTCTCGAGCAAGCCGTCGACCTTGCCACAGCCGCGGAGTCCAAACAGCTCGACGTCGGTGAGATGATCGCGCGTATTCGGAGCGCGGCCAGTGTCGAGCAGTCGGGAGGGATGACCGCGGAGCTGGCGGTGCCGATGATCGCAAAAAAGGACGAGCCACAGGTTCCAGCGACGAAATCACCGCGACACATTCGCATCGACGCGCGGAGGCTGGACGCCCTCATGAACGTCATGGGCGAGCTCGTCGTCGCCCGCGATCGTATTGCGCAGATCGCCGAGCGTCTGGGCGATGAAGCGTTGCTCGAAGCAACGCTCCGGGCCTCCCAGATCGTCACCAATCTCCAGAACGAGATCATGACGAGTCGAATGGTGCCGGTGTGGCAGGTGTTCGATCGATTCCCGCGGCTGGTGCGCGACACCGCTCGATCACTGGGCAAGGAGGTCGAGTTCAAGATCGAGGGAAAGGAGATCGAGCTCGACCGGTCGATGCTCGACGAAATGGGTGAGCCGGTTCTGCATCTTCTCCGGA
This sequence comes from bacterium, assembly GCA_902812375.1. GTDB lineage: Bacteria > Gemmatimonadota > Gemmatimonadetes > Gemmatimonadales > Gemmatimonadaceae > UBA4720. Next base: position 12,245 of record CADDZN010000058.1, read on the forward strand.
ATTCACTCGATCACGGCATCGAGCAGCCGGCCGAACGGGAGAAAAATGGCAAGGCTCGGGTTGCGACACTCACTCTCACGGCGGAAAGGGACCGCGCTACCGTGCTAATTCGCGTCACCGACGACGGGCGCGGTATCGATCAGGCGAAGGTGCTTCCGCGCGCAAAGAGGCTTGGGCTCGTCAACGAAGAAACGACCAGTCTCAGCGAAGAGGAGCTAGTGCGCATCATTGCGCGTCCTGGATTTTCGACGGCGGAAA
>CADDZN010000059.1 GCA_902812375.1 bacterium
GCACTACTCGCCTTCGAAGCACAGGCAGTACTTACCGCGCTCCGACCCGTCTGCACCGCAGTGACTCGCAAACTCGGAACGGTTTTACTCCCGCCTCGCACCCGTTCTGTTGTAGTTAAGAGCTTGCAGTATCGGATGCCAGTTTCGAGATACCAGAGTCTACTGCCCCTGAGCCCGTGGTGCCGGTCCGAGCCTCGCGAGCCTCGCCTTCATCGTCGCGAACCCGGAATCGTTCGTCTGCAGCGAGTTCAACTGCGATGCCGGGACCTGACTAAGCATGCGCTGGATGTCCGCGATGCGGTCCTGTGTTCCCGGGTGATCCGCGAACCACGCCGCCGCGCTCCCTCCGCCTCCCGAGTTCTGCTCCTCGGCGAGCAGCTTCTGAAAGAACGTGTACATCCCGCGCGGGCTGATCCCGGCCCGCATCACGTTTCTGAATCCGCCTTCGTCAGCCTGGACTTCATCCGTGCGGCTGAACTTCGCGAACACCGCCGTGCCCCCGATGTTGATCGCGGCCTGCGCGAGCCCGCTGTTGCAGATTCCTGTCAGCGCGCACGCGATCCCGAGACCGACGTTAGCGCCCTGCGCCTGCTCCATCTGCTTCACCGAGTGACGTCTAACCACGTGCTCGATCTCGTGACCAAGGACGCCGGCGACCTCCGACATGTTGCTCGCGCGCTCGAGCACCCCGCGGTTGATGTAAACAAACCCGCCTGGAAGCGCGAATGCATTCACCACGTCGGAGTTCACAACCTGGAACTGCCAATCCAGATCGGCGCGCGACGTTGTCCGCGCGATTCTCTGCCCCAGTGCGTTGACGTAGTTCTGGATTACAGGATCCTGCACCATCGGGAGCTGCGCGTTTACCTGCTGCGCCTCCTGCTGCCCCATTTGCACTTCCTGCTGCGTGGACACCCCGCATCCGGCCAGCAGTGCGATGGCACCAACCGTGAATGATATTTTTCGCATGAAAATCCCCGGTAAAGTCAGTTCTCTGCGCCGCAAACGGGCCGCAACGAAGTGCTGATTGGCAGAATCCAGACCAGTACCGGCTGGGATCACTTGCTGCCGGTTGCTGGCGCAGGTGCCACCGGCGCGCTCAATTTCAGTTAACCGCTCAGAGGCGCACGCAACATGGCTGACTTCACGAAGGAATGGATCGAGCACCTTAAGGGACAAATCGGTAGCCGTCTGAACATCGTGGCCGACAAGGTCGATCCGCAGACGTATGAGGAGCTCGTTACTGACCTCGCCTGGTTCACCTTTCGTTTCGCCCGCGACCCGGACACCAAAATGAGAAAAGTTTTCCGATGAGCCGGCCAGCGCGACGGCATTAGATTCGCCGTAGACCGGACACAGTTCCACGCCCACATCGGAGAGCCAATGGCGAAATGTGAAGTTTGCGGAAACGATTACGACAAATCGTTCTCGGTCAGCATGAAGGGAAGGTCGCACACCTTCGACTCGTTCGAGTGCGCCATCCACGCGCTCGCTCCCCTGTGCGCGCACTGCGGCTGCAAAATCATCGGACACGGCGTCGAATCGAGCGGCACGTTTTTCTGCTGTGCGAGCTGTGCCGACATGGCGGGGGTCAGAGGACTCGAGGACCGGGTCTAAACTTCGGGAGGCAAAATCAAAGTGAAGTGGAAGAGTCGACGAGACCCGCATGGCAAGATCGGCGACGAGCGCGTACGAACCAAGTTCGCGTGGCTACCCGTTGAGGCGGACGATGGCTACACCTACTGGCTCGCACCGGTTGTAGTCCGGGAAAAGCTTCTGCCCAAAGTCTCGCGCGGCGGCTTTGAGGACGATGAACAGACCTGGGAAGTCGTCGAGGCGAAACCCGTGGACGGAACCAGGAAAAAGACGAACCGCAAGAAATAACGCTTGCCGCTTACGGTCGATCTCAACGCTGACCTGGGCGAGGCGTTCGGCAGCTCACGTATCTTTGAGGATGTCGCGCTGCTGGAGCTTGTCTCCTCAGCCAATATCGCGTGCGGATTTCACGCCGGCGATACAACCACGATGCGCGATACGGTGAACGCCGCGAAAATTCGCGGAGTCACGATAGGCGCTCACCCCTCCTATCCCGACATCCCGGGGTTCGGCCGCCGAGAGCTCGGACTCCCACCGGACGAGATTTCATTTCACGTCGCCACTCAGCTACGCGTACTCCGCGACGTGTGCGGATCCGAGGGCGCCAGACTTTCGTACGTGAAACCCCACGGCGCGCTCTACAACCGTGCCGCGCGCGACCCCGCCGCGGCGAATGCCATTGTCCGCGCAATTCGGGAAGTCGAGACATCCCTCACCTTGCTTGGCCTCGCGAACAGCGAGATGGGCCGAGCGGCAGAACGCGCCGGAATCGCTTTCGCAAGCGAGGCTTTCGTGGACAGAGCGTATAAGTCGGACGGCACGCTCGTGCCTCGCGATCAGCCAGGCGCCGTCATCCATGAAGTCAAAAGCGCCGTGCAGCGCGCGGTCATGCTCGTCAAAGGCAAGACAATTACAGCGGACGATGGTACCGAGCTCCATGTCTCCGCGCGATCGCTCTGCGTTCATGGCGATAATCCCGACGCCGGCCCAATGCTCCGCACGCTGCGAAAGCGTCTCGAGGAATCGGGCGTCACGATCGCGCCCTTCGCCGCTTGAGCGACGCTCCCCTCCGCGCGCAGCCACTCGGCGATTCCGCGGCGACAATCACATTCGGAGCCGTGAGAAGCGCAGAGTTGCTGCGAAGCGTGCACGCCGCAGCCGCGGCAATCTCGGAAGCCTCGCTTGGTGTGGTCCAGGACATTGTCCCGGCGTATCTCTCGGTAGCCGTTTACTACGACGCACTCGAGATCTCATATGACGAGATTGCCCGCGTGCTGCTCTCGATCTGCAGATCGGTTCCCGTGTCGTCCGATCGACCCGCGCGCGGGCGGGAGCACGAAATTCCAGTCGTGTACGACGGGTCCGACCTTCCCGGCGTCGCCGCGGCAACGGGATTGTCCGCCGAGGAGGTGGTTGCGCGCCACTCGGGCCGCACCTACAGCGTGGACTTGATTGGCTTCGTTCCGGGTTTTGCGTATCTGAGCGAGCTCGACCCGTCGCTCCATCTGAGCAGGCGAGCCCAACCTCGGCCCCGAGTGCCCGCGGGAAGCGTCGCGATCGCGGGACCGCAGACGGCTGTGTACCCGCTCGATACGCCAGGCGGGTGGCATATCCTCGGGCACACCCAGACTCTGATGTTCGATCCAGACAATACTCCGCCCGCACTGCTACAAGCAGGAGATTCCGTCCGATTCGTTCGCGTAGGATGATCAGCATTACCAAAGCACCGCCCTACCTCACGGTGCAGGACCAGGGTCGGCCGGGCTCGCGTGCCTCTGGCGTTCCGCGCGGCGGCGCGATGGATCGCTTCGCGCTCCGGACGCTCAACGCGATCGTCGGCAATCCATTCGGCGCGGCAGGACTCGAGTGGGCCCTGGGCGGCGGAGTTACAAGGTTCGATTCCGCATGCGCGTTTGCATTCGGTGGCGCAATGGTCGCTGCTACGCTCGCCGAAAATGTGGTTCATCCCTTTACCACTCTCTACGCACACGTTGGCGACGAGCTGAAGATTGAAAGGTTCACCAGCGGGCGCTTCCTCTACCTGGCGTTCAGCGGTGGCATCGAAGTCCCCGAGGTCCTGCGTAGCCGCTCCACCTATCTTCCCGCCCACTTCGGTGGACTCGGCGGGCGCATGATTGCACGCGGCAATACGCTGCCGCTTGGCGCATATCCTCCCGCAGTGCCACGCAACGGTTTCACTCCACCGAGCGAGCTACTGCCGCGGTACGAGACATCAGTGGTACGCGTAACTCGTGGAACTCACGCTGGCTTATTCGGCGACGGCGGTTGGACAGCCCTCACCGAAACAGAATTCACGGTCGGAATGGCCTCCGACCGAACGGGATATAAGCTGACTGGTCAGGCTCTCTCTCACGCTTTCGGTGACCTTCCTTCCGATCCCAGTTGTGAGGGCGCTATCCAGATTCCGAGCGACGGCAACCCAATCGTCCTGATGGCCGACGCACCGACCGTCGGGGGATATCCAAAGATTGCGGTAGTGTCAGAGGCGGATCTCCCGCTGGTAGCCCAGCTTAACCCAGGAGAACGCCTGACCTTCACCCCAGTTTCTATCGACGAGAGTCAGCACGCGCTTCGGCAACGGACCTCCGACCTCAATCTGATTCGATCCGCAGGCGCGGCTTCTGCATAGAAATCTCCCGGTATCGCCGCTCATTGTTGCGGCTCAACAACCGTTGGGGAGGTTCTATCCATGGAAGGAAATTTCCGCGAAGGCACGAATCCGAACACCGGGGCCGAGCAACCGAGATTTGGGACCGATACGGGCCCGAGCTTCGAGACAGGCAACACGGGTGGCGACGGCGCATCGAGCGGCGTAGGTAACACTACAGGGACCACAAGTAGCACGAGCGGCGGCGGAGTCACTGATCGTGTGAAGAGCGTCGCGTCCACAGTGAAAGGCAAAGCCTCTGCTCTTCCATCGATGCTTGCGGATGGACTCGAGGCCGGCGCGCAGGCGCTCAGGCAACGTCGTTCGTCATCTCTCTCCACTGCTGGTACCGGTGCCGGAACATCGCCCGCCATCTCTGAGGATTCGAGCATCGCCGCCGTTACAGATACACTCGCAAGCGGAATGCAATCCAGCGCGGAGTGGCTGCGCGATGCGGACATCGACAAGCTGAAGCAAGGCGTCGAGCATCAAGTCAAGGAACACCCGGCGAGAACTCTCCTCGTCGCACTCGGAGCGGGGTACCTTCTGGGGAAGGCACTACGCAAGTAGATGACATGGTAACCACTCAGACAAACCGCGGAGTCGGATCACTACTCCGGGAAGTGGCGGAGGACGGCGCGCACCTCGCTCGCCAGGAAGTGCACCTGGCGCGAATCGAGTTCGCGCAGATCGCGCGCGACATCGGCAAAGGCACCGGCTACACTGTCGCCGCCGGCATGATCGGGCTCCTCACCGCGCAGATGCTCGTATTCGGAATCGTGCTGCTCATGGGCGACGCGCTTTTCCGAGGCCATTACTGGATCGCCGCGTTCGTGCTCACGATTCTTCTCGGAGCCGTAGCCTTCTTCCTGCTGAAGCGTGGCACCGCGCTTCTTTCGCCCAGCAACATCAAGCCCGAAGAAACATTGGCAACGTTACGGAGAACCAGGAATGGCTGAGACCACTACGGAAGTTCGCGCCGACATCGAGCGGACGCGCGCCCGGATGTCGGGTGCGATCGCCGAGCTCGAGCGAAAGGCGAACATCGGGCAGCAGATTGGAGAACACCCGTGGGCGGCCGTTGCGTTGGCCTTCGGTGCCGGAATCGCGCTCAGCGGCTCGCGCGCCGATGTCAAAGCGGCCGCGGTCACCTCGCGAGCAACGCGTGACACGAGCAGCAAGCTCGGCGACGCGCTCGACGGAGTAATTGCGACGCTCATCGCGAGTGTGACGGAAGCCGTTCACACCCGCATCGACGGGGCAGTCAAGGAAGTGGTGACGTCGGTTCGCGGAGATTCGTCGGCGGCACCGGCTCCGCGCGCCGATTCGTCCACGACCCTGCCAGCCTCGCGCACCGATCGGACGGGCGAGCCGCCAATGCGGGCGGACTGACATCTGGCATCTCGGCACTTCTAGAGTTTGAACTGCAACAGAACGGGCGAGAGCTCCACGAAGCGGGAAGCGGGATGCGGGAGGAGTTGTTAGGTCACGACGCCCGGACATGCCTCCGTGACCGTAGGACCACTGCCTGTGCTGCGAATGGCGGCTAGGAGAGTCCCGACGTCGTGAACTAATAAACCGACATCTATGCCACTGACGCCTCTCACCCGTTCAGTTGCTTTAAAACTCTACGAGTGCCGAGATGCCAGTGCCGAGATACCAGATGCCAGCTACGGCGCCGGTGCGACCGCCGGCGGCGCACTTGCCTTCAGATTCCGGGCAAGAAACTGGTCGCTGACCTTCTGAATCAGCCGGTAGCTCTGAAGATTGTACGCCGCACCGTGGCGACCTGGCGGATAAATCCGTAGCTCCGCATCCCGGCCCGCATTTGTGAGCGCGGTCAGAAGCTGCATCGTGTTTTGCGGGTGAACGTTGTCATCCATCATCGAGTGGATCAACAATAAATTGCCGCGCATCCGCGGCGCCTGTTGAATCGGTGCGCTCTCGATGTAACCCTTGAGGTTGTCGTTCAGCAGCCCCATGTAGCGCTCGGTATAAATCGTGTCGTACAACCGCCAGTCGCCGACCGCGGAATTGGCGACGCCAACGGGAAACAGCTCCGGGTACATCTCCATCGTGTAGACGGCGCTGTATCCGCCGTAACTCGTGCCCGTAATCGCGACACGCTTTGGATCCACGTAGCTCTGTTTCGCGAGATAGCGTGCGGTCTCCGCAAAATCGAGCGCTTCATATTTGCCGAGCTGCTTGTACACGACCTTCATGAACGCGCTTCCGTAGTTGTTGCTGCCGCGATTGTTTACGCCGACGACTATGTAGCCCTCCTGCGCCAGCCATTGCTCCCAGCCGCTCGACGCGAATTCATCGTAGACTTCCTGCGAGCCCGGCCCACCATAAATATCCAGCACCACCGGATATCGCTTACTCGGATCGAACGGAATTGGCTTCACCATGCTCGCATCGATATGCGTTCCGTCGGACGTGGTGAAGGAGAAGATCTCGGCGGGCGAATACGCGTGGGTTGCAAGCCAATTGGTCACCGCCGCGTTGCTCTCCATCGTCTTGAGCTTCTGTCCGGCGGCCGACCACAACTCGACCTGCGTCGGTTGATGCACGGAGGAGTAGCGATCGATGAAGTACGTCGCGTTTGGCGACATGTTGATCCGATGCTTTCCTTCCGCCGTTGTAACGCGTCGCTGGCCGGTGCCGTCGAAGTGAATCGAGTATAGCTGTCGCTCGAGCGGCGACGCTTCTGTGGATGTGAAATAGACAGTGTGCTGATTCGCGTCGCTTCCCTCGATCCGGGTGACGCTCCAGTTCCCGTGTGTTACCTGGTTGATCAGCTTTCCCGAATAATCGTAGCGGTAGAGATGCTGGAAGCCATCGCGGTCCGACAACCAGAAAAATTCGGTGGATCCCGCCGGAAAGGACATCATGTCATCGACGCCCGCGTAGAAATCGTAGACATCTATCCACGTCTTCGATGTCTCGGTCATTACCTCACGGCGTCCACCCGTCTTTACATCAAAGAAAAAAAGCTTCATCACGTTCTGCGGACGGTTGAGCGTGATCACTGCCAGCGTATCGGGCCGACTCGTCCAATAAATGCGTGGAATGTAGAACTCGCCGCGCTCACCCGTATCCAGCCACGTGTTCGAGCCGGTCGCGGTGTTCACTACTCCAATCCGCACCGTGGCATTCGTATCACCAACTTGCGGGATGCGAAGTGTCTCCCAGTCCTGGTGCAGTCCGGAGTAGTCCGACAACTGGATCTCGGGCTCCGCTGAATCGTTGAGCTGCCAGTACGCGATGTAGCGACTGTCCGGTGACCACTTCCACGCCTGCGCCTGACCAAATTCCTCCTCGTACACCCAGTCGAAGTGACCATTGTATACGTGCTCGGACGCATTGCGGGTCAACCGCTTCTCGGCGTGAGTGGAAAGATCGGTGACATACATGTCACCGTCGCGCTCGAATCCGAGTGCCGCACCGTTGGGCGACAATTCTGCTGTCCGTGCCCCCTTCGTGGCGAGCTGCATTCCATGATCGGCGAGCGAATAGATGTAAAAGTCTGATATTCCCGATCGCCTGAAAATCGGCTGAAAGTTGGTCTGGAAGACCAAGTGCTTCGAGTCGCGCGCCCACTGGAATGAATCGTAGGTGAATGGCTCATTGGTGCCCGGCAGGGTGAGTCCGGCAGCGCTGAATAGAATGGTGTCCTTGCCAGTAGCGGGATCATATGCGCGAATTATCGGACTGTTCGTGCGCGGATCGCGATCGGTATACGAGAACCGCTTTCCATCTTCGATCCAGTTCACGTTCCGCGGGCCCTGACGGCCGTTCAGAATTGCTCCAGCCTGGAGCGCTTCGTCGAGACTCGCGAAGCGCTGCTTTTCCTGTGCGCCTGCGGCAAGTGGAAGACACAGGACGAGCGCGACGAAATACAGTCTTGAGGTCTTTTGCATTGAGAAATTTTTGGCCGCGTATCTGGAGCTGTTCGCGAGCCGGGGAAGGAAGGTCTGGCTGCGGTCCGGTTTCCGGAATTTACATCACGGTCCGCATTTCACAACGCGCTTCGCTGCGTGCAGCCACATGGATAATCGGTCGGGGCCAGCCTCCACCCAACCCTCCGGCACAGGAGCGAGCCGCCGCTCCTCGCCTTCGCTCTCGAAACAGAGCCAACCATTACTGAATTCGGACGCGACGGAGGTGCTTCGTCGAAACGGACTTCGGCGCCGCTCGGGAGTTCGACGCCGCTCGAAGGGCAACTCGACGACAGCATCGGCTTGAGCTACCCGCCGGTCGACCTTTCGCCGCTCCGCCGCCGCGGGCGTGACGAGCCATACTTCCCACCGCTTGCCCGTCGAATCGAGAAAAGTCCGATAACTCACCGCCAGGTCCTCCGTCGCCATCATGCGCCAAGGTCTGTGCTCAAATCCTATGCTTTGCACGGCGGGTGCCACAGAGGACAGCAATCAGACCTTTCTTCCAACAAACGTACGTATCGGAGATCGGTGCACGAGACGCGCAATGAGTTGCTGGCGGTTAACGCGCGTCCAGTTTTCGCCCAGCGTCGAGATGATCGAAGTTCAGAAGCGTATTGAACACGAGGAAATAACTACCGATTGTTTCCCCGCGATAAAGCGGGTTGTTCCCGAATAGCACGACATGCCCCTTCCCGAGCGGTGCATCGACGACCACAGGTCGCTTGGCAACGTCATTCCCATCGAGAAGTCCCGACGCGAGCAGGTCCTTCTGGTCACTGAATCGCAACACCACCCGAGGCCTGAGCGCTGGTGGGATCACGGTCAGCGGATTTCGGAGCTGTTCCTCGGTCACCGGCGCGGCTTCCCAGGGCTCCACCGGCTTCCGCCTCGGCACGTCATGCGCGGGATCGAGCGCGAACCGACCCTGCGGAACATCGACGTCGTCGGCTGTACCTCTCCCCGTTGCTCGCGCATTCAACGAATCGGCGAAGCGGCCGCCGCGCGCGCCGAGAACGTTGGTGATGCTGAAATTCGCTCCTTCATCACTGTAGACAGCGAGGCTGTCGCGAATTCCGTATGCGATTGGACTCGCATCGTCGACGACCTTGGTCCGCAGCAAACTGCCAACGACGTGCAAACGCGGCGGCCGGTTGACCGACACGCCGTTTGCGAGCCCGAAATTGACTGCTAGATCCGCTGTATTGTCCACCGTCACCAACACGCCTCCGTTCTTCACGAAGTTTGTGAGATTCTCCAGACCGTTCATTCCGAGCCCGGGACGAATGTCATCGGTCTCGTCTACGGCGAGATTTGGCGTGAGATCGGTCTTCTTCCATGGCATTGGATTTCGCCACATCGGCAGTCCGGCGACAATCGATTGCGCGCTACCGCCACCCGGCGGAAAGAGAATCACATCGTACTTCGCATTCAGGTTCGCATCCCTGGCGGCGTCTTGCACGCTGATGTAGCTGAAGGGAATGTGAAGAAAGTCGAACGCCTGCCGCCACCATCCCTCGGTCTGGGTGCTCTGCCAGGTATGCATGATCGCGACGCGTGCCGCGCGAGCCGGGTGTGTTGCCACCGCCGGCGCTCCCGCGAGCGCGTACGCCTTCACGCCGAGGTCCGTCGTTGCCCTGTTCAAATCGTCCGCAGAGATGCGACGCACGATGAACGAGCCTCGGCCGAACTTGTGACCGCCAGCCTCGAACGGGTTCTCAGCGATCTGAAAATCCGCATCCTTCAGCCGATATCGCAGCGCGGCCAAGGCGTTATCCGCATTGTGATCGATCGCGAAAACGGTTCCTGTGCCGACGACTCCACCCGGCGCCTTGATTTCGCCACTCACATTTTCCATTGGTACCGTGAGCACCTTTGGATCGGTTATTCGATATGAGCGTACCGCGAAGTTCTCGGGGAAAGTCCAACCCGTGTCGTCGTACGGAGTACGCTGCGGATCGTTTGGACTCCAGTACTGATAGTCGAGTAATGCGTCAGCGATTCGCGAATACGGCTGGTCCATTCGAATGATGTAGCTCCCAGCCGGAAACTGGCGCGGTTCCATTCGCACAACCGAGAGCGGGAGCGTGTCGTACGCATTCACCGGCGGCGGTGTCGCCGACGCTCTTGCCATCTCACCAGGTCTCGTGCTGTCGGGGGCCCTCGCAAAATCGAGAGGCCGGGTGCTATCCGCGGACCTTCCACCAACTGGTGCGCCCGTTGGCGATGTGGTGCGTGCGCGCGGTGCAGGCACCATCGCTGTAAAGGGAGCCGTCGCGCGCGAGATTTCGACGTGTTGCTTCTGCAGGATCCGAAGTAGGTCTGCTTGCGCGCCGGGACGCCTCTCATCGGCAGGCAAGATGTACGCGGCCGGTCCCTCGCTGCGCGCCTTTAGAACCGAGCGCTTGCTCTTCTCGTAAAAATTCTCGAGAAACTGCTCCCGGTTGTTCGCGAAATAGCTGAGGGACACCAGCAGACCTGTCTCCTCATAATTGTTGTTGTTCCGCAGCGACCATTTCACGCGCGGCAGCGGCGGGTTCTGGCGGTACCATGTCCGCGACGTCTCACTTGGCGGAAGCGTGCGCTCGACCGTCTCCGCCGTTCCGCCATTTCCGAAAGTCTCGTAGAGACGGCTGATGCCGTTGTGCGTCGCCGCCATGAACATGAGATATCCCGGCGACCAGGTGTCAAAGTTTCCGTGAGTGAAAACGCCCGGCATCCCGAACCGCGTCATCTCCTGCACGTTGTTCCAGCCGAGCATCTGCCATTCATTGGTGAGGAGCGGATCGAGCCACGCGTTGTACGGCCCGTCGCCGACAGTGTTGTCGTACAGGTATGAGCCCGACTCGTGGAGGTCGTGCAGAACCTGCGCGTTCCACGCGAGATAAGTGTCGAGCACGTTCTGCGAGAGTTTCAGCGTCAGAGCCATCGCGTCACGGTTATTGTCGTGCGCGACGTAATGTCCCCAGTAGAGAAGCGGTGGCGCGGTCTCACCCGGATGCGCCATATGCCAGCGAAAGATGTCGACCTCCCGATCGCGACCATCCACTTCGACTATTGGCGTGATGAGTGTGATGAGGTGATCACGGATGTTCCTGATGTACGGGCTCTCGTCGACCGCGAGACGGTACGCCAGCTCCATCAACGCCGTCGGCGCGCCTGATTCGGGAGAGTGAATGGTGCCCGTGATGTAGTAGACCGGCGTCGTCTCGGACACGAGCCTCGCGGCCTCCGCGTCATTCATCTGGATGGTACGCGGATCGGCGAGCTTCGCGAGATTCGCCTTGTTCTTGTCCAGATTCGCGAGCAGCGCCTCCGAGGCAACCGCGACCGCGATCATTTCCCTTCCCTCTTCCGTCGTCCCGATCGAGTACACCCGCACTCTCGGACTCGCCTTGGCGAGCATCCGCATGTAGGTGTAAACCTCCTTCGAGTACGGGAGATTGTTTCGTGCGCCGGCGATGTCCCCGAGGACTGCCTTGGGTGTCGGTACGGTTGCCGATGCGGGGAGATAATCGACAAGCGGCGAGAGGAAGAACGGCTCGGTAGTATACTCCCGAATTTTTCTGGTGTACTCCTCGTCGATCGGTTGATTGGGGTCGCGGCCTGGACGCGTCGCAGATGGTGCCGGGCTCGACACACTCATCGTCGCGCCAGCGTCAACCGCTTGAGCGTCTAAACGCGCGCCGACAAGTAGGAGAACAGGTAACGAGAGAAACCGGATGAATGAGGGAGAACGTCCCATTAAAAACCTCTGGGGGGATTTGGTGAAGCTCTTTCTCGGTCGGGGAGACCGGAAAGTCGAAAGTAGTGCGAGGACATCGCGGCGGCAACACGCGTGTTCCGTAGCCAAATCTGGCTGGTTATCTCAGCTCGATCTTCCCTATTCGACCAGTTCCGCTGAGGGCGAGCCAGATGCGCCGACGAGTACTATCGACGGAGATATTTCGCACGATGGCGCCGCCGGTCGGAATCCTGATCGTCTCCATCCTCTCGCTCTTCCTGTCGAAGGAGACGATGTCTCCCTTCCCAGCCTCATCGTAGAAGATTCGGCCATCGGGTGCGATCGCGATGCCGTAGGGCGCCGACCCACCGCCCCCGGGCGATTTCCACTCCCTGAACTGGTTGGTTTTCGGATTGTAGGATCCGAGATATCCCCGCGCGAAATCGCTGTACCATACCACGCCGCCTTCGTCGACGGCCAACCGGCGCGGACGAGCGCCGTTCTCAGGTAGGGTGACTTCCCGTATCTGACCCGTCTCTGCATCGATGCGTCCCAACTTGTTGGTACCGAAC
>CADDZN010000060.1 GCA_902812375.1 bacterium
GATCGTTCCGGTGTACAATGCGGAACCAACGCTTGCGAAAGTGGTGAAAGACGTTCGTCGAAACCTTCCGCGTGCGTTTGTCATAGGTGTGGATGACGGGTCGACTGACGGATCCCGGAAACTTCTGAGAACGGTTGCCGACGAAACCATCGAGTTCGATCAGAACCGGGGGAAGGGCGCCGCGCTTCGCGCGGCGTTCGATCTCGCGCTGAAAAAGGGTGCTGCCGCCGTTCTCACTATCGATTCCGACGGACAGCACGATGCCGCAATCGCACCGGCAATCGTCGGCGCTCTGGACCATGCGGATATCGTGATCGGTACTCGCGATCTCTCGGGGAAAGCGGTACCCAAGCATCGGCGGACAGCAAACATGATTTCGTCAGCGGCGACTCGCGCAGTGTCGGGTGGGAAGGTGCGCGACAGCCAGTCCGGGTATCGCGCGATCAAAGCTGAAGTGCTTCGTAAAGTTCACGCCATTGGCGATCGCTACGAGTTCGAGACGGATTTCATCATTCGCGCCGCACGAGCAGGATTTACGACGGTCAATGTTCCCATATCCACGATCTACGGCTCGCCGAGCTATTTCCGGGAATTCCGTGATGCGTGGCTGGTGATCAAGGTTTTGTGGCGACATCGTGCCGGGATCTTCAACCGTTGAGACTCCTTTGTACAAACGATGACGGGATCCTGGCCTACGGTCTTGCTTGTCTGATCGAAGCGGCGGAGCCACTCGGAGAGATCACGGTCGTCGCGCCGGACCGTGAGCAGAGCGCGACGAGTCATTCTCTAACACTACATCACCCCATTCGCCCAATTGAACGAGGCGAGCGAAGATTTCAGGTCGATGGAACTCCGACCGACTGCGTGATGTTGGCTGTCGAAGCGTTGATGTCCGAGCGTCCGGATTTTGTTCTGAGCGGGGTCAATCATGGCCAGAACATGGGCGAGGATGTCTTGTATTCGGGGACGGTCGCTGCGGCGATGGAAGGTCTATCCTTGGGGATACCATCGATCGCGATCTCCTTTGCCGGTGGAGACCTGCGCGCTGACGTGAGCATGCTCCGCGATCAGATTGTGCCGCTACGGCAGTTGCTGAAGCGGATACTCTCGTTGCCTTCTTTTCCGAAGGATACACTGCTCAATGTCAATCTGCCTCCTCTTCGTGGAGAAGAGATTCGCGGGGTTCGCCTCACGCGACTCGGCCGACGAGTGTACTCCGATTCACTCAAGCCAATGCAGGACCCATGGGGCAGGCAGATCTACTGGATTGGCGGCGGCTCGATCGAGTGGTCTGGTGAGGAGAGCTCCGACTTCCGAGCCATCGAGGACGGATTCATATCTGTAACGCCGCTCCATCTAGATCTCACTCACCACGAGATTCTCGCATCCGCGGAGAGTTGGTGGCAGCCTCAGTAGAGCATGAGTTCCGCGGTCCACGTCGCCGATTGGTGGAGATGCTGCACGACCAAGGGATCAAAGATCTTGCGGTGCTGAAGGCAATCGACGAGACGCCGCGTCACCTCTTCGTTCCGACGGGAGTGCGCCATCGGGCTTACGAAGATTCCGCGCTGCCAATCGGAAGTGGACAAACGATTTCTCAACCCTCGATTCATGCGCGCTATCTCGAGCTGCTGAAGCTCACGGGCAACGAAAAGGTGCTCGAGATTGGGACCGGGTCCGGATATCAGACCGCGCTCCTGTCACGTCTTGCATCGCAAGTTTTCTCGATCGAGCGCATCGTGGAGTTGCTCGACAAGGCAAGAGAAACCATCCGACAAATCGGTGCGCGGAACATTTCGTTTCTGCTGGGAGACGGCACTCTTGGCTGGCGCCAGTACGCACCGTATGATGCAATCCTGGTTGGCGCCGGCGCACCGGAGGTGCCGAAGACCTACCACGAGCAACTGGCCGAGGGTGGACGGATTCTCATTCCACTCGGCGACAAGGAAGAGCAGACGCTGTACATGTTCACGCGCAGGGGAGATGAGCTCGAGAAGTCCGAGATTGCTCCGGTGCGATTTGTGCCACTCGTTGGCAAGTATAGCTGGGAGGCAATGTAGTGCCCGAGACTCCACAACGTCCCTTCGTCCCGCGCCAGACACCAAGTGAGTCGCGGCCGATGGCGGAAAATTCCGATTTCTTTCTGGCGAGGCCGTTCGTCCCCGGCGCGCGGTCGCTGCCTTCGATCGGCGAATTTCTCGCACCGCCGCATGAGGAAGTCTTTGACGAGCTTCCGCCAATCGAGCATTTCACCGACCCTGCTCCGCCGGTAACGATGTCCGCTCCTGACTTCGATGACCTTGCGTCGGTTAATGGAACGGAGAGCGGTTATCCGCAAGCGGATGCGGAATCAGCGCCTGAAGAAGGCGGATGGATTGAAGACGATTGGCAGCAGTATGACTGGCGCGCCGCCGCGGCTCTGGGGGAAGGAACCGCGAGCGAAGCTTCGAACGAGTGGGCGAGGACGGATTGGGAGGTGAGCGCACCGGTAACGCGGGAGCGGAAACCGAGCGCGGCCGAGGCGATTGCGAGCGCGCTAGACCAGATCGCGCAGCGTATTCGGGAGGGAGAGCTCGCTGTTCCCTCACCGGAAACGCTTAGCAATCCGGCAGCGATCGCCGCGAGCCTTGCAGCTTTGCTGGGGGTCAAGCGCTAGCTCGCGAATGGAAAGCATTCACATCGAAGTTAGCGGACGCGTACAAGGCGTCGGATTTCGGTGGTTCGTCGCGAAGAAAGCTCGCGAGCTGCAACTCGCCGGCTGGGTGAAAAACCGCCCTGACGGCTGCTTAGAGGTTGCCGCCGCGGGAGATCCGGCGTCGCTCGAGCTTCTCGAGGCAGCCGTTGTCGCTGGCCCACCGGGGGCCGAAGTGCAGCACGTTCAGAAGCTGGCGCCTATAGCGGCTGAATCCTTGAAGTCTCCCTTCGAGATCGCTCACTAACGCTGAGGAACACCGAGGCGGTCGTTTGCTTCCTTGTATCCGGAAGGAAGTCCAACGTCGAGAAAGTCTCCGCGAATACGGCAGCCAGTGAGCGCGTTTCGTCGCAACAAAAGCTGCATCACCGGAATGTCATCGAGCTCCTTACCGCTCGGAAGCGTCGCGTCGATCTCGTCGATCGCGCTGAACACTCCAGGGCGAAAGACGTATCGTCCGACACCAGTAAACGCCGAGCTCGCCCCGCCCAAATCGAAAGTCGACTGGCGGGGGCCCTTGTCGGGAATCGAGTCGATGATGTATTGGTCGCCCTCGAGATGCCCAGGATAGATCGCAGTTGGACCGTACTTGTCTTTGTTTTCGGCGGTGAGCTCGACTATCGCCACGACGTTCTTCCCAGTGCTCGCGTAGACATCGTAGAGCTGTTGAAGCGCCGGTGTTTCACTGATGAACAAGTTGTCAGGGAGCGCGACTCCAAGAATGTCGTCACCCGCGAAATCTCTTCCCATTCGAATCGCGTCCGCCAAACCGCGTGCAGCTCGTTGGATGACTACCTGGACCGTGCGAGGCATTCCCGGCGAGCCTGCCGCTTCGCGCACGATCTCCTCGAGGTCGCCTTTGCCGGGAGCAGAAACGATGAGCACGTCGCGAGCTCCGCTTGCCGCGCATTCCTCCATCACACGGAGGACCAGGGGCACGCCTCCGATCGGGAGAAGTTCCTTGGCTCCTCCATGCGTGAGCGATGCCATCCGCGTTCCTTTGCCGCCGCAGGGAATGAGGGCTTTCGTAAGCTGCTTCACTTGGTGGTTGCCTCGATGCTCGCGCCACGTGATGCCGACGTGAGCCAACTCCGGGGCTTGTGATGGAACTGCTGCTCGTATGCAGGAGTGATCTCGTGGGCCAGCGCGTCCAGCGCTTCACGCGCGCCAACGGCAATTGCGCAGCCGCCCCAACCGGCGCCGGTCAGACGCGCTCCGGTAATGCCGCGTTTTTTCCGCGCCTGCTCTACAAACCAATCCAGTTCTGGAGTGGAGCATTCGTATTTATCGCGCAAGGATTCGTGCGACTCATAAAGAAGCTCCCCACGCAAGGTGTGGCTCCGCTTGAGTTGTTGCACGACAGCTTCCACTCGGCGGTTTTCTTGTGCGACGTGAAGCGCGCGCTTCTCGAGTGTCGCGGGAAGATGCGCGCGGCGGATCATCTCGGGGTCTGCCTCGGCGAGATTTGCCAGCGCGGGGTTCGACGCGCGGAGGAGCAAAAGCGCCTCCTCGCATTCCGCGCGACGCTTATTGAATTCGGAAGCGCGTAGCGAACGAGGAGAAGCTGTATCGAAGATCAGGACTGCCTCCGACATTGCAACGTGCTCCGTCTCGAGGGTATCGCACCATAGGTGCAGGGCATGTCCATCCCGACACAGTGCGGACGCAAACTGGTCCATCACTCCGCACGCAACGCCGACGAACTGGGTTTCGACCCGCCAGGCAAGCAGAGCCATCTTCTTGAGATCGATTGGTTCGTCGGCAATCTGAGCGAGTGTAATCGCCGCTGAGAGCTCGAGCGCCGCGGACGAGCTCAGCCCCGAACCGGTAGGGACGTCGCTCTGAACTACCGCCTCGAACTGCGGCAATCGCACACCCTCCGCGGTGAGTGCGGAGCAGACGCCGGTGATGTAATCCCACCAGTTTCCAGAGGCAGCGATGTTCTCGACATCGAACTCGGCGACTGTGGACTCGAGACTCGAGACGATTTTGCTGGCCGACGCTTCAGGGCGAGCGCGAATTGCTACGTACGTCCGCCGATCGATCGCGATTGGCAGAACTTGCCCGCCGTTATAGTCAGTATGCTCGCCGATGAGATTGACTCTGCCTGGCGCGGAACCAATCGCGTCGGGATCGGCGCCAAAGGTCTTGCGAAAAAACTCTCGCGCATCAGAGGGTTTCATCTATCGCAGTGCGCTCGGATCATCAGGCTCAAAAGTGGTTGAACGCAGCGCATGTCAGCGATAAGCGCGCCGCTACTCGGGCTAAAAGTAGCCAGAAACTTGGAAGACGGGCTTGAGCAGGCATCCTCTTGACAAGCAATTGGCTTCGGGTCTATGCTCTCTCGCCTGAACCGGCTTGAACTGGTTCAGGTTGGTTCAGAAGCGTCCGTCTCACTTGCACCTAGCTGGCAATGACCGGAAAGCGCCCGACTATCACCGATGTCGCAAAGCACACGGGTGTCTCCAAGGCAACCGTGTCCGCGGTGCTTAACGACAGTGGTACGGTGAACCGGGACACACGCGACCGAGTGCTAGCGGCGATCGAGCTGCTCAACTACCGGCCTACCCAACGGTCGGGCGCCAAGTCTCTTGGGCGCTATCGCAGCATCGCCCTGATCATAAAGGAGCACGACAACCCGTACTACGACGAAGTGACCGCCGGAGTGCGCGCTTACGCCGAGACTCAGGGCTACATCCTCTTCGTCGTGAGCAGCGAGGGGAGTTACGCTGCCGAGCGGCGAGCAGTTGAGTTGCTTAGGAATAAGGACGTAGACGGACTGATTGCGGCGCCGGTGATGGACGAACATGCGGATCTGTCGCATTTCTTCGAGCTGAAGCGGCGAAACTTTCCATTCGTTTTTCTCGAGCAGGTTCGCGGCGTTCCAGCGAGCCTGGTGGATCTCGAGAACGTCGGCGCTTCACAGAAGGCCGTCGAGCATCTCTTCGCGCTTGGCCATCGCCGCATCGCGCATTTTGCGGGTCCAGCCTACTCCGCCCACAGTCAGGAACGTGTCGACGGTGTCCATCGCGCCTACAGCAGTAGTCAACTTGGCTTCGGCGCCGATGACATAATCCCTGCGGGCGCACACTTCGACGATGGGCTCCGCGCTGGGCTCGAGCTGTTTCAATCGCTCGACGCGCGGAACCGTCCCACCGCTGTCACCTGCTACAACGATCTCGTAGCAATGGGACTGTGCAAGGCTCTCAGTCAGCTCGGGATTCGTTGTCCCGATGATGTGTCCGTCGTTGGTTTCGACGATATCAAATTCTGCGAGAACTTCTCGGTCCCGCTCACGACGATAAGAGTGCCGAAGTTCGAGATGGGCAATCTCGCCGCGCAGATGCTCATTCGGCACATCGAGTCGAAGCAGGCGGTGACGCCGAAGAAAGTGTATCTCGATGCGACCCTCATCGTTCGGGAGTCTACCGCGCCGCCGCCCGCCAACTCGGCGACCGCCCTCGAGCATTCTCGTAGTCATCGCTTGCAGTCCGCAACGAACCTGACCGCAGCACATCCCGCCGCGGCAGGCGGACATCCACAACCCCGCTGACCGTGGAGGTCACCTTGATAGAATTATCTCACCGCCTAAGGAGGAGAGCAGAGAAACTCTTCTCGACGTTTGCGCGCATGTGCGCAGTCCTGGGTGCTCTCGCTGCCATACCGGTAGCGTCTCACGCGCAGGCAGGAACATCAGGGACCATCTCCGGCGTAGTCACCGGAGAGGCCGGCCAGCCCATCGCCGGTGTGCAGGTCATGATCCCGGGTCGCGGAATTGGAGCGGCAACAGGGACGGACGGCCGCTACACTATCGGACGCGTCCCGCCTGGCACCTACACGCTCCGCGCTCAACGAATCGGTTTCGCGCCGGCTACGCAGCAGGTGACTGTCTCAGCGAATGAGATCGCGACCGCGGACTTCAGGATGACGACCGTGGCTACGACTCTTACAACGCAGGTCGTCGTCGGATACACAACCCAGCAGCGGCGAGACGTTTCGGATGCCGTGGCGAGTGTGAAGGGCGAAGAGATCCGCGACCAGAAAGTCGCGACGCTGGAGGAGGCGCTACGTGGGCGCGTGCCGGGGCTGCAGGTTGCGGCCTCCGGCGAACCGGGCCGTCCCGCGCAGGTGGTGATCCGCGGACAGAACTTTGTTAGCGGAAGTGTCTCACCACTGTATGTAGTCGACGGGATGTACCTCTCGGAAAATCCGAACCTCAATCCGGACGACGTCGAATCGATCGAAGTGCTGAAGGATGCTTCGGCCGCGGCACAGTATGGGGCACAAGCCGCGAATGGCGTGATCGTGATCCGTACGAAGCGTGGACGCAACGGGGAATCGCGTACCGAGCTCCACTCGTACTACGGCTATCAGACGATCCCGAAAAAGATCGACATGATGAACGCGACCCAATGGGCGGAGATCACTCGCACCGCGTACCAGAACGCCGGCGTAACGCCGCCCGCGGGCGCGTTGAACCCGTCTACCACGACCGACTGGCAAGACGCGCTCTTTCAGTCGGGCGCGATTCAGGATCACAATCTCTCTTTGGCCGGAGGATCGCCCAACACCGACTATCTATTGAGTGGCGGTTACCTGGACCAGAAGGGGGCAATCATCACTACTGGATTCAGGCGCCTGAGCTTCCGACTCAACTCGGAAACTCGCAGAGGGAGATTCACCGTCGGCGAGAACATGGCGCTCTCGCAATCAAACCGGGTAAACCTCAACGGTTTTCCGCTGATCGACGCCGTTCGCATGTTGCCGGGCATTCCTGTCTTTGACCCTGCGAGTCCCGGGGGCTTTGGTTACGGCAACGATGCAAATCCCACTTTTGGTACCAATCCCGTCGGACAACAGCTCGCGCGCAGTAACACCGACAAATCCGGTCAGGTCATCGGCACGACTTACGCCGACATGCGGCTTCTGGAGAGTCTGCACTATCGATTCAATGTCGGCCTGAACTACGCGAACAACCTGAATCACAACTTCGTCGGGATCGCCACACTTCGTTATCGCGATTCGCCACCGTATGCGACGCTGAGCGAACAGCAGGGGAGCTTTACCTCGTTGCTAGTGGAGAACCTCCTGCTCTACGACAAGCAATTCGCCGGAGGCGTGCACAAGTTCAACGCCGCCGCGGGCGTGACATCGCAGCGCCAGGATGATCACGAGCTCTACGTTTACCGGCAGGGCTTTACTGACGAATCTCTTACGCAGATCGATGCCGGCGCGACTGGCGGTCTCAATAACAGAGGATACCTGATTCAGAGCCGCCTGAACGCGATGCTCCTTCGGGCGAATTACACGCTCCTCGATAGGTACCTGTTCACCGGAAGTATTCGACGTGATGGATCGTCCCGATTCGGTCCGGGCAATCGCTACGGCACCTTTGGCGCTGGCTCGGTTGGCTGGGTCGTTAGCGATGAAGGCTTTTATAAAAACATTCCACTGCTCAGCGGGGCAGTGGACTACCTGAAATTCCGCGCGAGCACCGGAACTCTGGGCAATCAGGACATCGGCGACTACCAATTCAGTGCCCCAATTCAGGAGAACCTCAACTACCTGTTGGGAGGCGGTCTCGTACTTGGTGCAACCCAGCTCTCTCTGGCGAATCCGAACATCAGGTGGCAGAGCAACAAGGAAACAAATCTTGGCTTCGACTTCGGATTATTGAGCGATCGGCTCACCTTCAGTGCAGATCGCTATACGTCGACATCGGAAGGCCTCCTCGTCGCGGCGCCCATCCCGTGGAGTCTTGGAGCTTCTGGCAGTCCCGTAGTGAACGCGGGTTCAGTGCGAAACACTGGATTCGAGTTCAATCTCGCGCACCACTATGATCACGCGTTCCAGTTGAACACGACTCTCAATCTCACCACTGTCAAGAACAGAGTCTTGTCGCTTGGGAACGGCGGGCAGCCCATCTTTGCGGGACCCTTTGGCGTTGCTCGGACGGCAGTGGGCAGCCCGATCGGGGAATTCTACGTCTACAAGACGGCGGGAATCTTTCAGAATCAGGCAGAGATCGATAGCTACGTGGGCTCCAATG
Source organism: bacterium (assembly GCA_902812375.1). Lineage (GTDB taxonomy): Bacteria > Gemmatimonadota > Gemmatimonadetes > Gemmatimonadales > Gemmatimonadaceae > UBA4720. The sequence continues at coordinate 8,742 of CADDZN010000060.1, forward strand.
GAAAACCGCTACAACCAAATGCGAAACCCGGGGACGTTCGGTTCGCCAATATCAACGGCGACAGTTTGATCAATGACGAGGACCGGTACAACGCCGGCAGCGGGATTCCAAAATGGACCGGCGGCCTGTTCTTCGACGGAAAATTCAACGCCATTGATTTCGCGCTCAACATGCACGGCTCGCATGGAGCGAAAATTTTCAATGTCGTGAAGTTCTGGACGGATCGCACTGACGATCCACAGAACCATCGGGCAGGCTATGTGCCCTGGACCGCCGAAAAGCCGACAGAAAATCCGCGCGCGGTCTTCGGACCGGCCGGCGCATCGAACGATCGTCCGAACTCTGACCGCTGGATCGAGGACGGATCCTATTGGAAGATCCAGAATCTGGTCGTCGGATACACACTGCCCGCCTCGTTCTTCAACCGGACAGGGCTACGACCTTCGTCTACGCGTCTTTATCTGAACATCCAGAATCTCCACACCTTTACCAAATATTCCAACTGGGATCCCGAGATCCTGGGCTTCAACGATCCTCTTGCCCGGGGAATCGACGACGGGCGTATCTATCCCAACGTGCGGACGGTTTCCGTCGGCCTCGACCTGAGGATGTGACCGATGAAATTGCGCACACTGACTCTCAATGGATTCTCGATGAGCAAGAGAAGCTTTCGCGTAGCAGCGCTTTCGCTCGGCGTGAGCGTCGCTCTGGTGGGATGCACGCAGGACCTGGACATCACCAATCCAAATCAGAAGAGTACCGACGCCTTCTGGCATTCATCTGCTGACGCTATCAAAGGAATAAACGCCGCATACAACGGCCTCGAGAACAATGGCACCTATGGCCGCTGGCTCGGCTTCGCCTATGACATTCGGTCGGACGAAGGTTGGAGCAAGAGCCCGTGGACCGATCTCTCGAACTTCAACAAGTTCACTCAAAGCGATTACAACTTCGAGCCGAGCCGAGAGATCTTCCAGCACCACTACCAGGCGATTTTCCGCGCAAATCAGGTGACCGATCTCGTGCCCGGAATAAATATGGACGCGACGCTCCGGAGTCGGATCGTAGGTGAGGCGCAGTTCATCAGGGCGCTTCTTTATTTCAACCTCGTCAACCTGTATGGCGGCAACATCCCGCTCGTGGTCGCGATGCCAAACCCCGGCGATTTTCCGCCTTCGTCGACGGAAGCCGCAGTCTATACGCAGATAGAGAAGGACCTGACTGAGGCTGCTGCCGTTCTTCCCACGTCGTACAGTGGTTCCGACGTCGGTCGAGCGACAAAAGGCGCGGCCTTAGCAATGCTCGGCAAAGCCCAGCTCCAGCAGCAGAAGTGGGCGGCCGCGGCGGCGACGCTCGCGCAAGTAATCGCAATGCCGCAGTACGATCTCGTTCCGAAGTTCGCGGACAACTTTGTCGAAGCGGGCGACAACAACAAGGAATCCGTTTTCGAGGTGCAGTTCGGTGACGAGACCATGCTCTCGAGCGGAGTACGCGGGCAGAACTATGCGAAGATGATCGGCGCCTGTGGCCCTGGATTCTGCGATGGGCTCCCGACGCAATGGTACTTTGACCAGTTCTTCCCAAATCCCTCGAATCGGCTCGTTTACGACCCGCGGCTCAATGCAACGCTGTTCTGGAACAGACCTGATACCGTGGGCGGCGGGGACGTCTACGGCCAGAGCTTTCAGAGTCGTTATGGCGCCACCAGCACCGATATCTACTGGAAGAAGTGGGGCGAGTACTATGTTCCCGGCGATCAGAACTGGGATAACCCGATTAACTACAAGGTTATCCGGTTTGCAGATGTCTTGCTCATGGAAGCCGAGGCACTGAACGAGTCCAATCAGACGGCCGCTGCGAAACCGTTTGTGGATCGTGTACGGACTCGCGCGGGAGTGGCAGTGCTACCAGCCGGCCTCTCGCAAGCGGCGATGCGCGCCGCGATCATGAAAGAGCGGCTTCTCGAGCTGGGACTGGAGCAGGAACGCTGGCTCGATCTGAAGCGTCACGGCCTGTTGAACGCTTCACTTGTTGCGAATGACCCGGAGTTCAGCTTTTTCACGAATGGCAAATCGGAACTGCTACCAATGCCGCAAGCTGAAGTTGATTTGAACCCGAACGTCAAGCAAAACCCTGGCTGGTAAGAATATTGGATCGGACAGCGCCTTGCGCGCTGTCCGATCCTGTGGCCAGCACCCTGGTACTGGCGGAGGGCGAACCGGGAAATGATGAGATTGAATGCGCGAGCCCTCGGGCTCTTCTTGCCGTTCATCGCGGCGTGCTCGAACGCGACGGCGAGCAGCGACACAGGTCTGCCACCGGCGACCTGCACGTTCAGGAATCCGATCGATGCGGGCGCGGACCCATGGGTCATCAAAAGCAACGGCAACTATTATCTGGTCGAGTCCCGGGACAACGGGATTTATATCTACAGGTCGGCGTCGCTCACGTCCCTCAAGCAAAATCCCGCGCGGGTCTGGACAGCGCCAGCGAGCGGGTGGAATGAGACGAACATCTGGGCGCCGGAGCTCCACCATTTCAACCAGCGCTGGTACATCTACTACGCGGGAGGAATGCGGCACCCTGATGGTAAAGATGCGCCTTTCACCTTTCAGCGCGCTGGGGTTCTCGAGTCAGTGAACGACGATCCGCAGGGCGACTACGTCGACAAGGGGATGCTCTACACGGGTGACGACGTAGCATCGAAGAGCCCTCCCATATGGGCGATCGATCTCACGGTCCACGACATCAACGGGCAACTGTACGCGGTGTGGTCTGGCTGGGATCAAAACAACTCGGCGACCGATCGCATCCCGCAGAATATTTACATTGCGCGGATGAGCGATCCGGTAACGATCTCGACCAACCGGGTGAAGATCGCGGCTCCCGATCAGCCGTGGGAGCAGGGGCCCGAGCTTCCGCTCGAAGAAGGCCCGGAATTCCTCGAGCACGCCGGGCAGGAATTCATCATTTATTCGACGAACGATTCATGGCTTCCTACCTATCAGCTCGGGCAACTGCGGCTGACAGGCATAACAGCCGATCCTCTGAACCCGGCAAACTATGTGAAGACCGGCCCGGTGTTCAGCGGGACCACGAGCGTCTATGGAGTGGGACATGCGAGCTTCACCACATCGCCGGACGGAACCGAAGATTGGATAGTGTATCATTCCAAGGTCGATACGCAGCCAGGCTGGAACCGGGTGATCCGCACGCAGAAGTTCACCTGGAATCCGGATGGGTCACCAAACTTCGGGATCCCGACAGCGACGGGCGAGCCAGTGCGGATGCCTTCAGGACAGTGCAAATAGGGTGCGCTTCGTCTGGCCACTAACACCAAAGAGTTCTGGCTACCGAGACGGAAGTTTCATCCGGATGAAGCGGATTGATCGGATTTAGCGGATCGATCCCAATGGCGATCTGGTCTATAACACCAGGGCTCCTTTCTTTTGTTATTTGCATTGAGACGCTAGTGTGGAGCGCCATAGCCAGCCCGAGCGGCTGTTCCTAAGAAATCCCGGCCCGGCGAGATGCGCTTCT
>CADDZN010000061.1 GCA_902812375.1 bacterium
AGATCGCCATTGGGATCGATCCGCTAAATCCGTTAAATCCGCTTCATCCGGATGAAACTTCCGTCTCGGTAGCTAGTCGAAGCGGGGCCGTCTCGGTGGCTTCTAACCTTTGGTGTTAGTGGCCAGAGATCTTTGGTGTTAGTGGCCATTGACCTCCACTCATCATCGCCAGAATCTTGGTCAGCCCGACAGCGAGGAATGTGCGAAACGATCGAATAAATGCGTTCAGTGATGGAGTGATCGCGATCCTCATCACCATCATGGTGCTCGAGCTCAAGGTTCCGCACGGCACCGACGTGCTCGCACTTCGAGGAGTTCTGCCGGTCTTTCTCGCCTACGTGCTCAGTTTCGTGGTCATCGCGATTTACTGGAACAACCATCATCACATGCTCGCGCTCACCGATCGAATCACTGGCGGAATTCTGTGGGCGAATCTGCACCTCCGCTTCTGGTTGTCGCTGCTGCCGTTCGTCACCGGATGGATGGGCGAGAATCACTTCGCAGCGCTTCCGACAGCGCTATACGGAGTTGTCCTCGTCCTGGCGGGAGTGTCCTACTACATCCTGGAGCAGGTGATCGTGAGGAGTCAGGGTCCGTCGTCGCGCCTCAAGGCAGCCGTCGGCAACGATGCGAAAGGCAAGATCTCCGTCGTGCTCTACGTCGTCGCGATTCCACTGGCGTTCGTCAATCAGATTTTTTCGGACGCGCTCTACGTCGCGGTCGCTCTCATGTGGCTAATCCCGGACAAGCGCATCGAGCAGCGGTTCCGACGTGAAGAGAATCGCGACTGAGGGGAGTGTCTAAGGTGTCGCCTCGCGACCGATGTCTTGATTGAGGTCTTCGGCAGAAGTCGAGCGCCCTCGTGAGCGAGTCCGTCCTTCGGCGTTCGTGATCGTATCGAGTGCGGCGAAGATTCCGTCCGCGCCCGGGTTGACGTCCATGGGCGAGAGATAACTCCACCGGATGACGCCGTTGCCGTCGATTACGAAAAGCGCCCGCTGCGACACCCCACCTTGGCGGTCGTACGCGCCGTAGCGGCGAGAGATAGCCCCCTTCGGCTCGAAGTCAGAAAGAAGTGGAAACTGAATCCTTCTCGTCTCGGCGAACGCCTTGTGGCACCAGGCACCGTCTACTGAAATGCCGAGTACCTGTGCGCCGTAATTCGCGAACTCGTCGCGCATCTCGTTGTAGAGCGCCATCTGGTCGCCACATACCGGGCTCCAGTCAGCCGGATAGAATGCGAGCACTACCGGTTTTCCGCGAAAATCCGCGAGCGAGTAGGACCGATCGGGCGTGGATGCGAGGGTGAATAGCGGCGCCTGGGTTCCCGGGGGAAGTACTGTCCCGACGTCGGCATTCTCGCGGTTTTCGGGCGCCGCTTCGCGCTCGAGCGTTGATGTGTTCTGATTCACTACGCCTCCACGGATCTATCGATGAAATGAAACGGATTAGCCATGCGCTGATCTCGTCTGATTCTGCAAAAAATTGTCCGCAACAACTGTGCTGTGACGAGAAATCAGCGTCGCGCCAAAGCGGCGTAAACCATGCAGACCAAATCAATGAATCGGCCTCACCCAGAGAGATCATGCAATCAGCACATCTGGTAGTCCCCGTTGACGATCGTGACCATTCGATCGGCTCTGCTAGCGCTCCGGTCACACTTGTCGAGTACGGAGATTTTGAGTGTCCACATTGCCGTCGCGCGCACCCAATCGTTCAAGGGGTGCGACGCTATATGGATGACCGGGTTCGGTTCGTGTTCCGGCATTTCCCTCTCTCCGAGGCGCATCCCCACGCCGAGCACGCAGCGGAGGCAGCGGAGTCGGCAGGGTCGCAGGGACGGTTCTGGGAGATGCACGACACTCTCTTCGAGAACCAGGACGCTCTGGAGGACCAGGATCTCGAGATGTATGCCGCGCAGATCGGAGTCGATGCTCATCAGGTCGCGCGCGATCTCTCGACGGGGAAGTATGAAAAGAAGGTCCGCTCCGATTTTCGCGGCGGCATCAGGAGCGGAGTGAACGGAACCCCGACGTTTTTCATCAACGCCCTGAGGTTCGACGGCAACTGGGCCGATCCAAACGAGTTCATCCGGGCTTTGACGGAAATGGCCGATCAGACACATATCGGCGCGCCGGACTGATCCGCGCGCGCTCTTCTCCACTTTACACGCACCAGGCAGCGAAGGAATCTGACAATGGATACACAGAGAATACCGGACGACCAGCTCGAGCAGCGGTTCGACAATTTCACCAGACACTTCCTGCGCGGCGAATCCACCACGGCCGCGGACATCGAAGTACTCGCGCCGGATTGGGGCGACCAGTTCGAGGCTGAAGGGGCTCGACTGCGCGGCATCACTTACGATTCGAAGGACAAGGCGATCGAGTTCGAGCTGGACAGCGGAGAGCATCGCGTTCAGCACCCGAAAGAAGTCTGGACGGTCGAAGAGCCGGACGGCTTCATCAAGGCCATTGAGATCGTGCGCGATGACGACACGCGCGAGGTCGTGCACGTAAAGCGGCGCGGACTCGCTGGGACTTAGCTTCCTGCTTCTCCGCATTGGGCATCGTGGTGCTCGGCTTCCGACAGATCTCGTTTGGGGTCGGCGAGGGGTGTCCTCTTCGGCGCTACACTCGCTTGGTCGGAGCCGCTAACAACGCTCACTCGCTCTGCTCGTTCGCGCGTCTCCTCCTCGCGCTCGCTTTGCAAGCGCCTGCGAGGACACCCCTCGCCTCCTAACCGAGATCCGTAAAAGCGCGTGCCACGATGCCCCTTCGCGCCAGCACAAGTCTAGTCCGCAATCGTCGCGCGCTTCGGCGCGCGCGCGGCGGAGCCGCGCCGCCCGCAAGCCCATGTGGGGCTCGGGTTCCGTCCGAATTGACCCGACTGAGCGACTCCAGTCAACGACTGCGCAAACGCTTGCACTTATATGAGCTGTTGGGAAGGAGGGTGAGGGGTGTCCTCGCAGGCGCTTTCCAAAGCGAGCGCGTGGAGGAGACCCGTGAGTGAGCGGAGCGAACGAACGCTTTTGGGGGCTCCGACCAAGCGAGCGTAGCGCCGAAGAGGACACCCCTCGCCCGACTGACCTGCAACAATCCCAAAAACGCGCACAATCCAGCGTCCGCATCATTGACAAACAAATCGAAAGCAAGGCAGAATCGTGCGGGCCGATTGCCTGTTGAACCAAGTCATTTGAGGAAACCATTAAGTGACCGACAGCTCCAAATATTCCCGACGAGATTTCGTCGCCCGCGCCGGCAAGTATGGCATCGCACTTACGCTCGCCAACCCCGGACTGCACGAGCTGTTGAGCCAGACATTAACAAAATCGAACCCTGACGACCTCGCGCGCGGCATCCTGAGCGCCCCCGTCCCGACCAACTTCTATTCCGGCCTGAGATGGCGACTGCTCGGCCCATTCCGCGGCGGCCGCGTTGCCGCCGCAACCGGAGTTCCCGGCCGGCTCAACGAGTTTTACTTCGGCTCGGTGAATGGCGGCGTCTGGAAGACCATCGATGGCGGTCGCGTGTGGTTCCCCGTCTTCGATTCGCAACCCGTTGCCTCGATCGGTGCGATCGCCGTCGCACTCTCGCAGCCGGACACTGTCTATGTCGGAACTGGTGAGTCGACACTGCGTGATTCTGCCGGTTTCGGGAATGGCGTCTACAAATCCGTTGATGCCGGCAAAACATGGACGCACCTCGGTCTCGATGAGACCCACCACATTGGAAAGATCGCGATTGACCCGCGCAATCCTAACAACATTTTCGTCGCCGCAATCGGAAAACTCTACGCTGCCAACAACGAGCGTGGAATTTTTCGCTCGACAGATGGCGGTCGGACCTGGCAGCGCGTGCTCGGCAACGAAAACGTTGGTGGCGTTGAAGTGCAGATCGACCCCTCGCACTCGAACATCATTTACGCGGGCCTGTGGAATACCCGACGCCCACCATGGTTCACTTACGCGCCGACCAACGGACCCGGTGGCGGAATCTTCAAATCGATCGATGGCGGAAATACCTGGACTCAGCTCACGAACGGATTACCGAAGGAGGGAATCGGCCGAACCGGGATCGCGATAGCGCCGAGCAATCCGAATCGTGTCTATGCGGTCGTGGATTGCCTTCTTCCAGAGGCGCCCCCGCAGGTCGAGCCTCCACTTGGAACTCCAGCGCCGCAGCCTTCGCCCGCGGGCGCTCGACCATCGAGTCCGCCGCCTGGACAGGGCGGATTCTTTCGTTCCGACGATGCGGGTGCCACCTGGACTCGGCTCTCCAACGATCCGGCGTTGTGGGGACGCGGCTGGTACTTCGAGAAGCTCACCGTCGATCCACAGAACCCGGACATCGTCTACGTGCCGAACGTAGCGGTGAACAGAACTCGCGACGGCGGGAAAACATGGGACGTGCTGCGCGGCTCACCGGGCGGTGATGACTACCATCAGCCTTGGGTGTCACCCGACGATCCCAACACGATGATAGTCGCGAGCGACCAGGGCGCAGTGATAACGCGGAATGCTCGATCAACCGATCCGCGAGATGTCACCTGGAGTTCGTGGCTCAACCAACCGACTGCGCAGATTTATCACGTCTCCGTCGACTACCGCTTTCCGTATTGGGTGACGGGTGCGCAGCAGGACTCGGGCGCGATTGCTGTCCGCTCGCGTGGGAAGTTCGCGGAGATCTCCATGCACGACTGGGAGCCGATCGCGCCCGGCGGCGAGAGTGGCTATACGGCCGGCGATCCGCTCAATCCCGGCGTCGTCTATGGCGGCGATGGCCAGCGCTGGAATCTCGACGCAAATATTCCAATCCAGGGAACGACTAGACCGAAATCACCGGAGCCCGCGCGCGAGGATTGGACTCAGCCACTCGTGTTCTCCAAAGCGGACAAGAAGGATCTGTACTACGGCAATCAGTTTCTCTTCAAGACCAACGACGGCGCAAAGACGTGGACGCAACTGAGTCCGGATCTCACGCGTGCTGAAGTTTTTGTCCCACCAACTCTCGATGCGACCGCTGCTGCATTGACGGACCGGAATGGCAAGCGCGGAGTCATCTACACTATCGCTCCGTCGCCGATTCGCGGACCTCTTGTCTGGATCGGCACCGACGACGGCTACATCCAGCTCACGCAGGACGAGGGAAAGAGCTGGCAGAATGTCACTCCCGCGGCGATAACGCCGTGGAGCAGAGTGACGATGATCGAGGCGTCGCACTTCGACATCAACACCGCCTACGCGACGATCGATCGCCATCAACTCCAGGATTTCGAGCCGTACATCTACCGCACGCGCGATATGGGCCGAACCTGGCAGCGCATTACCAGTGGTCTGCCCGCTGGCGCGTACGTGCATACCGTCAAGGAAGATCCGGAGCGTCGCGGATTGCTCGTCGCCGGTACCGAGCGCGGTGCACACATCTCCTTCGACGATGGTGATACCTGGCAGTCGCTCCAGCTCGATCTTCCCGTCACGTCAGTCCGTGACTTCGAGTTCTATGGCAACGATCTCATCGTCGCGACGCACGGGCGTGGCTTCTGGGTGATCGACGACATCAGCGCGGTCAGACAACTGAGCGACACCGTCATGCGGGAGGAAGTGCACCTGTTCAAGCCCGCGGACGCAATCAACTTTATCGAAGGGACTGATAACGGCACGCCATTACAGAAGGACGAGCCTCACGCGGAGAATCCGCCGAACGGCGTGAATATCGATTACTACCTCAAGGCTCCGGCAAGAACGCCAGTGCTAATCGAGATCCTCGCTCCGAATGGCGTGGTCCTACAAAGTTTCTCTAGCGATCGCGCGCAGCAATCAGGTAGTGGCGGCGCATCTGGCGCCGGTGCCCGAGCGGCGGGAGCGAATGGCATCCCGCGCGTTTCTCCGTTGTGGCAGCCACGGACAGAGCTACCGCCCACCGCCGCGGGAATGCATCGCGTTACCTGGAACGCGTTGCGCCCGCGGCCCCGTGGCGCTCCGTCCGCCGACGAAGGCGGTCCACTCGACCGCCACTACACCGGCAACTTCTCGGCGCGGCTCACCGTGAATGGGCTGAGCTATATACAACCCTTCACGGTGAAAGCCGATCCGAGAGAGACAATCTCGCCTTGAGCGTCAGGGCGAATTGTTTGTACCAGCTTTGAGGACCTCGTCGATCCAGAAGCGAACCGCGTTGGCATAGCCAGCCTGACACGGCGTCAGCCCCGCGAACGAACCATCTGCACCGGTTTCCTTGGTGATCGCCGAAATAATTTCGCCGCGCGTCATCGTGAGCTTTTTGCCCGCCTGCGCTCTCAGATATGCGTTAGCCACAGCGGGCGCGGCGGGGCAGGATTGCTGAAGCCTCGCTCCGTGAGTGGGCGCAACAGCCTCGCTCGGCGCCGCCGCCAATGCGAGCGCAGCTAAACCCGTGAGCGCGGTAAGTGCGATGCCTTTCATATGTTTATCCTCGATTTGAGAAATGAGGGAGCAAATGCATGCTCCTGCTTCGCAAACGATGCGCCTCTATCGTCGGAGCTTGCTGTCCCGCCGTCATGAATTCCTCGAGACTACGAAGCTTCCCACGCGAGCTGAATCAGGCTTGAGCGACCAACCCGGGTTTACGCTGAGATTCCACCCATCGCCGGTTATCTCGCGCGCATTCGTGTCCAACGCTGCTGGCGCCACGATTGTGATCGACGAGAAATTGTTCCGCACCAACACTCCACCCCTCTCGACGGTGAGCTTGCCCCAGGGCGCCGAGAAATTTCCGGATGGATAAATAGTGGAGTAAAGATCGAAGCCGACTAACTCCGTCGGATCGTAGCTCCATGCCAGCGAATCTCTCGATTGACGAAGTGTGATGATATATCCTTCAGCGAGGCGCGCTCTGTACGCGGCCATCACTGGCGCCCGCGCCGAATCGCGAATCGCTTCAGATCTGTCAACTTCATCCCAGCCGTAACAGACCGAGCATACGCGACCGGATTCATGCCACCCTATTGACATAGTGTCAATCCATTGACATAATGTCAAGCACAAACACAAGCGGCACTGGTGGCTTGCAATCGGGAGAGACATGACAAAGAACCGCGGGCTGGAGCAGCTCGGTCGCCGTGAGCGACAAATCATGGACATTGTCTACCGCCGCGGCAGAGCAAATGCCGCCGAAGTACTTGCCGATCTCCCCGATCCGCCGACTTACACCGCCGTCCGCGGAATGCTCAGACTTCTGGAGAGCAAGGGATATCTGCGCCACGAACAGGACGGCCCGCGCTACATATATATGCCGACAGTGAATCCCGAGCGCGTGAGCAAGTCAGCCGTGCAACATCTGGTGCGCACCTTCTTCGACAACTCGGCCAGCTCCGCAGTGGCCGCAATGGTCGGCATGTACGAGGACCGTTGGAGCGACGACGATCTGGACAAGCTCGAAAAACTCATTGAGAGAGCCCGCGGCAAAGGAGCCAAGTCATGAGCGCATTCATCCCCGCATTACTCACCAAGCTGACACTCGTTCTCGCGCTCGGCCTTCTCCTCACCTCGGCGCTTAGAACAGCGACGCCATCCTTCCGGCATCTTGTTCTGTTCGCCACGCTTGCGAGCAGCTTGGTGCTGCCCGTCGCTATGCGCGTTTCCCCGCCCTGGGATGTAGCGGTTCTTCCGCAGGCGCTCAGTGGTCCCACTGCTTCGAGCCCACCGATAGAGAATCCAGTCAACAATCGTGGGTCACCGAATGAAGCGCTGGCCGCATCAAACGTGGCGAGCTCTGAGGGAGTGACCGCAGGCATGCGCTCGCAAACAGTCGCCACGTCGGGAGTTACCAGCGCGCCACCTGCTTCCGCGTTGAGAGCACGCGTGCTCGTCGCAATACCGTTTGCGTGGGGCCTCGGCTTTCTATGCATGCTTGCGTGGCTTACGATCGGCCGGATACGGCTGCGGCGGATCGGAAAAACTGCCTGGCCTCTACAGGACGAACCTTGGATGCAAATTCTCGACGATGAGCGTCGAGAAGCGGGTGTCGAGAAACCCGTCGTCTTGGGCTCGAGCCCAGTGGTGAGCACGCCGCTTACCTGGGGATGGCAACGCCCAGTGATTCTCCTTCCGGAAGATGCCAGCGACTGGTCTGACGAGCATCGTCGCATCGTGCTTCGACATGAGCTCGCGCACATCGCGCGCAATGACTCGCTGTCGCAGCTCGTCGCGGGATTTACATGTGCCCTCTATTGGTTTCATCCGCTCGTGTGGGCGGCCGAGCGCAGGATGCGCGCGGAATGTGAGCGCGCTTGCGACGATCGGGTTGTATCGCTTGGGACGCCGGCAGCGGACTACGCCGCGCATCTTCTCGAGGTGGCGCGGAACGCGCGCTCATTTGGCGCCGCTGGGTTTCTCTCCGTAGCCATGGCGCGACCGTCGCAGCTAGAGGGGAGACTACTTGCCGTGCTGAGTGAATCGCGGCAACGCATCTCGGTGTCTCCTACTGCGAGACGCATTATCGCGATACTGTGCGGGCTCATTCTGCTGCCGCTAGCGGCATTTCGCGCGGTGCCAAAATCGAACAGCCTCGCGCGAACTATTGGTGTGCATGAAGCGTCCTCGACGGCGGCGCCGTTGTCGAGCTCGGTTGCGAGCGTTCCTTCGCAAGCTTCGACAAAAAATATTCCTGCTCCGATGCCTGAACTTTCGGCGCCGCGCGAGGCCGTTAGTACTGCGCCACGTCCGGGTGTCGATTCCACCTTTCACCTCTCCGCTCCTGTTCGCGCCGGCGGTACGCTCACACTCGACCTCAATACGGGCGGCGAAATCATTCTCACCGGGTGGGACCGGCCCGAAGTCTCGGTCGATGCACGGCTCGGCGGCCGAGACTGGCGCGAGACGAAAGTGCGACTGGATCCAGCGGATGGTGGCGCGAGATTCGAGAGTGAATTCACGGTATCGTCGAATAATCAAAGCACCAACCACACTTTCCGAATCTCCGTACCGCGGAATTTCAACGTTCACGTAAAATCGTCTGGCGGGTCGATCCAAATCTTCGGTGTCGAAGGCAGCTTCACCGGACGCACTGGCGGTGGTGAAATCGAGATACGAAACGCAAAGGGAGATGTCGACCTTCAGACGGGTGGTGGCGATATCAGGGTCTCCGATTCCCGTCTCTCCGGCACCGTTAGCACCGGCGGAGGCAAAGTGGTGATCGAGCGCGTTTCCGGAAATCTCTCGGGAGTCTCCGGTAGTGGACCCGTCATCTACACAAGGTCGACGAACTCCAGCAGCGCTGGAGCAGGGGCTGGAGCAGGTGCAGGTGCGGGTGCAGGATCCGGCCAGCGTGCGGCTTACGCATACGGTGGTGTCAGGATGACGTCCGGTGGCGGAGACATCTCAGTACCGGAGGCGCCCGACGGCGCGTATGTCACTACTGGCGGTGGACACATTCGAATTGGTCCATCCGGCGGCCAGGTATACGCCCAGACGGGCGGCGGGCCAATCGATATCGGGCCCGCCACCGGATCAGTCGAAGCAATTACGGGTGCCGGTGATGTAAGAATTCAGCTCGAGGGCGCGGGCGATCATTCGGTGCGTGTGGCTTCGGGTACGGGTGACGTCACGCTCGATCTCCCTGCAAATCTCAACGCGACGCTCGACCTCGAGACGGCGTATACTGAAAACTTTCACCGCAAAACGCGCATCGTCAGTGATTTTCCGCTAACCGTGACGGAAACGTCGACGTGGGATGACAGCCACGGCGGCACTCCGCGCCGCTACGTTCGCGCCCGACAAACCATAGGTAGCGGCGGGAACGTCATCCGAATCCGCACCATCAACGGAGACATCAATCTGCGGCGGCGGTAACCCAAACGGCACCTGAGAAAGCTGCTGGGCCGCTCAAGGGAAGCCGCAGCCGCGTCGGAAAATTGCCTATTGACAAAACTGTCGGCCTGTTGAAAATTCAACACAGTTGATTTTTCAGCATACCGGGCCCCAGGATTTTCCGTCTTCCTTGAGGCGCTCACTCATGAGTGTCACACTAATGTCCAGCAAATCAGAAAACGCCGCGCCCACCGCTTCGCTCTCTCGCCGAGAGAGACAAGTGATGGACATCCTTCACCGCCGTTCGGGCGCGACAGTCGCCGAGATCATGGCCGACCTTCCGGACCCGCCGACTTATTCCGCGGTCCGCTCCGTCCTCCGTATCCTCGGCGAGAAGAATCTCATCAAGCACCGGGAAGACGGACCTCGCTACATATACTATCCCGCCAAGCCGACCGAGACCGCCAGAGAAGACGTGCTCGCGCACGTCGTGCGCACTTACTTCGGCGATTCGCCCGAGCAGGCGGTTACTGCTCTGCTCAGAATGTCGGACGTGGACCTGAGCGAAACCGAGATCAAGCGGCTGCGTAATGTCATTCGGCGCGCACGACAGAGCGGGAGATAAAAATGATATCCACCTTCTTCGCGAGCCTCAGCGATTTCACCGCTTCCAACACCTCCATGATAATGCTTCTCGCCAAGGCGACGATCATTCTACTGCTCGCCCTCGGTATCACGGTCGTGATGCAGCGCGCCTCCGCCGGCGCCCGCCATCTCGTCTGGCTCGTGACCGTCGCCGCACTTCTTTTCGTTCCCGCGCTTACGGCGTGGGCGCCCCTGCCGGTCAGAGTTCTGCCCGCCGTCCGGTCGATTGCCGAACAGTACTCGCCGCTTTCGCGGAAGGGCACTGAGACTCCGGCGCGCACGAATTCGAACCGCGCTACCGAAGATGTGGATGCGGTCCAGAGCTCAGTCTCGCCAATTGTTGCGAGTCCGTCGGCCACTCCGACTGCATCAATTTCCGAATCGACTCTGATGAGCGGCATCTCCGCCCTCTTCGTTCTCTGGGCAGCGGTACTGCTCGCCATCGCCGCGTCGCTCGCGTACGCGGCGCTTCTCGTCAAGCGCATCGTCAATCGCGCCGGTCCGCTCGACAGCGCTGATTGGCTCAATCCACTTTGGGAAGTCTCTGATCGCCTCGCTCTTGACGAGCCGCCGCGTCTCCTGCGCAGCGAAGATGCGAAGATGCCTTTCGCCTGCGGTCTCTTCACACCCACCATCGTTCTGCCGGCGGAATGCGATCACTGGTCGCTCGACCGTCGGCGCGCAGTGCTGCTCCACGAGCTTGCGCACGTTCGCCGTCACGACCTCGTTGGCCACACATTGGGCCGGCTGGCCTGCGCGATTTACTGGTTTCACCCCTTGGTGTGGAAAGCGGCGAAGCAGCTCCGCGCCGAGAGTGAGCGGGCATGCGACGATCTCGCACTGGTCTGCGGCGCGCGCGCGACCGATTACGCCGAGCATCTGCTGGATATTGTAACGAGCGTGCGCGGCGACGCGACTCCGTCGGTCGCTCTTGCAATGGCGCGCCGCAAGGAGTTCGAGGGACGCATGCTGGCGATTCTCGATCCTGAGCTCCGTCACTCGAGTCCGAATCGTAAGCAGTCCGCGATGCTGATTGGCTCGCTGGCGCTGATATCCATAGTAGTGGGAGCTGCGGCGCCCACGCCGCGCCAGGCAACACCGGCGTTGGTAGCCGCGCCGCAAGCTGCGCAGAAGCAATCGTCGCTGCTGCAGTCTTCGCGACCGTTCGTCGTCGACGACGATCCGACTCCGAACGCCACGCCAAGCGTGACTATGGAGGCGCCGTCGAAGCACGTGAACACGCAGACCGTAACAAATACTTCGGAGCACGTCGCGCAATCTGTTGGAGAGGCGCTGGGGTCGATCGTCGGAGAGGCTGTTGGTGCGGTGGTCGCGCCCACGGTCGCGTCGGTTGCCTCCACGCCGCAGGCGATGCTGAAAGCGTTGATCACTCAGGGTGGTCGCGCCGCAAACAAGGACAGTGACGAGCGGCCGGTGTTGCTCGCCAAGGTTCTTACCACGGATACGAGCGCCGAGCTGCGCCGCATCGCCGCGTGGGGATTGTCGGAATATGCCGACCGTCAGGTTGCAGCGGACGCTCTCGCTAATGCGCTCCGTCGCGACTCTGATCCCAGCGTGCGTGAGATGGCGGCATGGTCGCTCTCGGAAGCCAATCGATCGTCCGCGGGAACGGCGGCGCTCAGTGCGGCACTGCGCGGCGACGCTAGTGTAAAGGTGCGCGAGACCGCCGCATGGGCGCTCGGCAGCGCTGGAGATCGCTCCGCCGCCGATGCTCTTGCCGCGGCTCTTACCGATGCGAGTCCCGAAGTTCGGAAGCGCGCGGCGTGGGCGCTCGGAGAGTCGGAAGTCAGACAGGCTCCGCCCGCTCTCATAG
>CADDZN010000062.1 GCA_902812375.1 bacterium
CGCCGCCACACCGAGCCGAGCTCGAGCCCAATTACTCCGCCGCCGATCACCAGTAGATGTTTCGGTACCTCCGGGATCTTTAGCGCGCCGATGTTCGACAGCACGCGCCTCTCGTCGAACTTCAGAAACGGCAGCTCGAACGGCACCGAACCCGTCGCGATGATCACGTTCTTCGCGCGATACTGTTCGGTCTTTCCATCCGCGCCAGCGACGTCGACGACATTGTCCTTCTTTAACGTCCCGCGGCCTTTAGCCCAGGTGATCTTGTTCTTCTTGAATAGAAATTCGATCCCTTTGGTGTTCTGGCCAACCACGGCGTCCTTCCGCTTCATCATCGTCGCCAGGTCCAGCTTCACATCACCGACCTGCACCCCATGCTCGGCCATATGCAGTCGCGCAAACTCGAAGTGCTCCGATGAAGACAGGAGCGCTTTCGACGGAATGCATCCGACGTTGACGCACGTACCGCCGAGCGTCTTGTCCATCTCGATGCAAACTGTGTTGAGGCCAAGCTGGGCGGCGCGGATCGCAGCAACATACCCACCAGGCCCACCGCCAATGATCGCTACATCGCAGTCGATCATTTAGTCGATAAGCATCGCGGCCGGATCTTCGATCAGCTCCTTCACGCGTACGAGGAACTGCACCGCATGCGCACCCTCGACGATACGGTGGTCATAGGAGAGCGCGATGTACATCATCGGACGAATTTCGACTTTGCCATCGATCGCAACGGGCCGATCCTGGGTTTTGTGCAGTCCGAGAATGCCGACCTGCGGAAAGTTGATGATCGGCGTCGACACCAATGAGCCAAACACACCACCGTTGGTGATGGTGAACGTTCCACCCGTGAGATCATCCATCGTCAGCTTGCCATCGCGCGCACGCTTGGCAACTTCGCTGATGTCCGCGCTGATCTGGATCAACCCTTTGCGATCCGCGTCCTTCACATTCGGGACCACCAATCCCTGCTCGGACGCGACCGCGATCCCCATGTTCACATAATGCTTGTAGATGATCGAGTCGCCATCAACCTGCGCATTGATCGTCGGAAAATCCTTGAGCGCCTGACACGCCGCACGCACAAAAAACGGCATGAACGTCAGCTTCACGCCGTGCTGCTTCTCGATTTTGTCCTTGTACTTGTCGCGCAGCGCATTGATCGCCGACATGTCGACTTCGTTGAACGTCGTCAGGTGCGCGGTGGACTGCTGCGACTGCAACAAGTTATCGGCGATTCGTTTCCGTCGCGTAGACATCTTCTCGCGCGTCTCACGCTCACCGGGCGCTGCACCATTTCCGCCGCGTTTCACAGGCGGCGGCGCGGGCGCGCGAGCAACACTCGGCGGCGCAGGCGTCGCGCCTGCACGCTGCGTAGATGCGGCAAGAACGTCCGGCTTCGAGACAATGCCGCCGCGTCCAGTGCCGGCGACCGCCGCGATGTCGACCCCGCGCTCGTCAGCGATCCGCCGCGCCGCCGGAGAGCTCTTCGTAGTTTCAGACTGTATAGGAGCAGGTGCCCCAACCGCTCCCTGTGCAGCAGCGCCAGTCGAAGCGACACCAGCGCCCGCAGCCGATTCGTCGATCGAACCGAGCACGTCGTCGACATGCACGACATCGCCCTCTTTCTTCGCCTGCTTCGCAAGCACGCCCGCCTTCAGTGCGGGCACTTCAACCGTGATCTTATCGGTATCGAGCTCAACGACCGTATCGCCCGATGCGACCGCGTCGCCTTCCTTCTTCAGCCACCGCGATACCGTGGCCTCAACGATCGATTCTCCGAGCGGAGGAACCTTTATGGAGAGCATTCAGACTGATCCGGAGCGGATAGAAATCAAAGTCGATATCTTCGTGATGCATGCAGCCCACACCCACCGACTGAATATAACCGCCCAATAATCGCGTGCGAGGACTCACTATCTCGGCGCACGGCGGACTCGATCAGATCGTGTACCGCACCGATCTGCCGAAGCCGGAGCCCAAACGGGGCGAGGTCCGGGTTCGCGTCAAAGCCGCCGCGCTCAATCACCTCGACCTCTTCGTCGTAGCCGGACTGCCGGGCGTCACTATCGTTCCGCCCTGGATACTTGGCGCCGACGGTACCGGTATCGTAGATGCCATCGGCGACCTGAGTGGCACTACCAACAACCAGCTCAAGATCGGCGACAGCGTCATCATCAATCCCGGCTTGAGCGATCACACCTGCGAGTACTGCCGCGCCGGCGAGCAATCGCTCTGCGTCAAATTTGGAATCCTCGGCGAGCACGCGCCGGGCACGCTGGCCGAGTACATCGTAATTCCCGCGACGAACGCGCGCAGCATTCCGCGCGACAAGCCAGTCGAACAGGCCGCGGCGTTCACCCTCGCAACGCTGACCGCGTGGCGTATGGTCGTCACTCGCGCCCGTGTCAAAAAGGGCGACAACGTTCTCATCTGGGGAATCGGCGGCGGCGTCGCGCTCGCCGCCCTCGAGATCGTTCGTAACATCGGCGCGATCGCCTGGGTCACTTCGCACAGCGATGAAAAGCTCGCGCTCGCGCGGGGACTCGGCGCCACCAACCTGATCAATTACACCACGACCGATGTCGCGAAGGAAATCCGCGCGCGCACCGGCAAGCGTGGCGTCGATGTCGTGCTCGACACCGTTGGCGAAGCCACCTGGCAGCAATCACTCGGCGCACTTGGTAAACGTGGCAGACTCGTGACGTGCGGCGCCACGTCCGGCCCGATCGTGCAAATGGACATCCGGCGCCTGTTCTGGAATCAGTGGGACATCATGGGCTCGACGATGGGCAATGACTCCGAGTTCGAAGCGATTACAAATGAATATCGCGCGGGCCGCCTGGCGCCGCTGGTAGATTCGGTGTTCGATATCTCGCAGGGCCGCCAGGCGTTCGAGCGCCTTCAGAGTGGACAGCAGTTCGGTAAAATCGTCGTGCGAATTCCCGAATGAACGACGCACAATACACCGCGCTGGAGCTGCAACGGATTCGCGAAGACTTTGCGTCAGGAAAACCGGTGATCTGTCCAAGGTGCGAGGTCGCCATGACACGTCGCGGCATTGGCGGCGGATCCTTTGGACTCGGCTACGCGAGGCAGCGCGACTGGATGATCTGCCCCAAATGCCGCCGCAGCGCGATCTTCGACGTTCACCGCGGAACCCGCACCTGAACACCGGCTATTTTTCGGAATGAATCTCATAACACGCGCGCTCACGGTCGGCGCCTTGCTTGCTCTGCCAATCTCCACAATCCGCGCACAGGTGATCGAGCGACCAGTGCCGTTCGACAGTGCCGGGCTCGTGCCGGTGATGACGCCCTTCCTCGCGGATCGCGCGGCCCTTCGCCCGCCCTGGTGGCCCGTCTCCGGAGACTTCGTCGAGGCGCGTCTCTTCACCGCCAACGATTCTACTTATGTGCTCGCGGTAACGAGGAAGACGAGCGTCGTCGAACGTTATACGTTGAGTGCGACCGACCGAGAGGCAATCCGGGCAGTCGTCTCCAAACTGCCCCGGGAAACGATCATGTCGCGCAAGGATTCTCGCTACGCATTCATAAGAGGACAGTCGATCCTCGGCCTTGTTGCGTACGCGCCTGCGTTTTCCGTCGCCATTGCATCGAACAGCGCAAGCGCTGCTGCCGCCTATCTCGTCGTAGCCGGTGGGACGTTCTTCGCGGCGTCCGAGATATCGCGGCGGATTTTCATCGCCAAACCGCAGACCGATCTCGCCTTCAACCTCGGGCACAACGGCGCACTCGCCGGCTGGGCGACAGCCTACGTGTTGCACGGGAGCGACGAAGCTCAGGGCGCGGGCGCATTCCTCGGTGGTATCGGCGGCGCTGCTCTCGGACTGAGCGTGGCTCGCAACATGACCGAGGCAGATGCAGTCGGAGCGGGATTCGGCTCGGACATTGGCGCGTTGATCGGTTTGGGCGCCGCTGAAACGCTCAGGGGGGAATCACACTGCGACCAGCAACCGACAGGTGAAATCGTCTGTAAAGGTCCGCGTCTCTCTGATCGCGCAATCGTTGGGCTCACGCTCGCCTCCGGCATCATCGGGTACCCACTCGGAGTGCTATACCCACGAAACGCGAATTACAACGTCACTCCCGGCGATATCCAGACACTGTGGCCGAGTGCCGGTGTCGGCGCATTGGTGGGCAGCATGTTCGTGGGCGATGGGTCGAGCAGCAACGCTGTCGCCGCTGCTCTTACTGGAGGAGGCGTCGTTGGAATGATCGTCGGCGACCGTCTTCTCGTCCGGAGATTCGACCACAGCCGGTCAGATGGTGGGCGGGTCACTCTCGGAGCGTTCGCCGGTGCGTTGATGGGCGCGGGCGTCGCTGCCCTGACAAACACCCGAGACCCGAACCCTCGTCTCGTGAGTGGACTCGCAGCCTTCGGTGGATTAGCGGGAATCGTAGCGAGCGAACGCTACCTCGATCCGTCCCCGGACCGCGGACGGCACGGCCTACAGCTAAGCTTCAATCCGGCGAGTATCTTTCTCATCGGCACCCGCACCCACGGGAATTATTCCCTACTCAATGTGAGGTTCTAGTGGACACTACCACGACACTCACTTTCGGCGAGAGACTACAGGGAAGTTTCGAGCAACTATACGGCTACGTGCCGGCGCTCTTTGGCGCGCTCGTCATCCTCTTTGCCGGCTACTTGCTTGCCCGACTGCTCGAAAAGGGCACCGACCGCCTGATGCGCCGCATCCATCTCAACCAAATCCTCGAGCGCGGCGGCGTCATGCAGGCGGTGGAGAGATCGGGCTCGCGCGTAAATCCCACGCGTGTCGCCAGCAGTCTCGTCTTCTGGTTCGTGATGTTCGCCGTGATGCTCGTCGCCGCCAACGCACTCGGCCTGCAATCACTGGCGAACGTCTTCTCCGAGCTTGTCAGCTACATCCCAAGCGTCATCGCATCAATCGTCATCATGATCGTCGGCATCGTCCTCGGTGGTTTCGTTGGTGGATTGATCATGGCCTCCGCGGGCGGATTGCACGGAGGGCCGACACTCGCGCGTGTCGGGAAGGGCGGCGTCGTCATGCTCGCCATCTTCATGGCGCTTCAGGAGCTCGGCGTCGCGACGGAGATAGTGACGACGGCATTCGCGATCCTGTTCGGCGCGATTGCGTTGGCTATCTCGCTCGCGTTTGGACTAGGCAATCGCGAGCTCGCCGGCGAAGTCACGCGCGACTGGTATCGTCGCTACCGTGAGGAACGTGATTCCATCGATCGCGACAATCGCGAGATGGATCGCGCCGAGGGAATCGCGACGACCGAAGAATACGTTCGCCCGACGTATGGTGCCGGCATCCGCAGCACCGGCCCGCACGACGTATATCGCCCGCCTGAGCCCGAGTGAGCTCGACGGCCGCGGGGTCGTCAGAACCTGAAGGAGTAACGGCAAGGGGACTCGTGCGCGCGTTGTCGCTACGCGATGCTATTGCGCTCGTCCTCACTGTCATCGGCACCGGCGTCTTTCTCAAGACCGCACCGATGGCGCAGCTCGTTGGTAGTCCCGCGAACGTCCTGCTCGCCTGGCTCGCCGCCGGACTTCTCTCGCTCGCTGGCGCGCTGACCTATGCCGAGTTGGGCGCAATGATGCCCGAAGCTGGTGGTGAGTACGTCTTCCTGCGAGAGGCGTATGGAAATCTGCCCGCTTTTCTTTTCGGCTGGACGTCGGTGATGCTCATCGCGAGCGGTGGACTCGCGGCCGTGTCGACTGCGCTCGCCTCCTTCTTCGCGTCGTTCGTATCGCTCAACGCAGTCTGGATGACACGAGATTTTCATGTCCTCGGACAGGACGTGCACTGGCGCCTCGGCATCCAGCAGTTGGTAGCGGTAGCAGTGATTCTGCTTTTCTGCGCGATCAACTCGCGGCGCGTTACAGTCGGTGGACGAGTGCAGTGGATCGCGACCGTCGCCAAGCTGGCGGGAATCGCGATCATCGTTCTCGGTGGATTTTTTCTTTCGAAACTTGGGTCGATGCAGCACCTACGCGATCCAGCTACGTCCGGAATTCCGCGTGTAGGCGCCGGAGCGTTTGGCGCGGCGATGCTCGCCGCACTGTGGGCGTATCAGGGTTGGTCCAACGTGCCGATGATGGCCGGCGAGATCGAGAAGCCGGAGCGAAACGTCCCGCGCGCGCTGATCTACGGGATGCTGCTCGTGATTGTCGTGTACCTGATTACCAATCTCGCGTACTTCTACGCTCTCCCATTCGGTGAGATCATCACCGCGAATTCGACGGCGTACCGCGACGCGCTTCCTGTCGCTGCCAAAGCGGCGCAGGCTTTCTCGAGATATGGCGCGCAGATCGTCTCGATCGCGTTCATCATTTCCGCGATCGGTGCGCTCAACGGAATCACGATGATGAACGCGCGCGTCCCGTTCGCGATGGCCAGCGATCACCTGTTCTTCAAACCGCTGGCGAAGTTGAGCGCCACCTCGCGGGTCCCGGTCAATGCTGTCTGGTTTCAGGGGATCTGGGCCTGCGTGCTCGCTCTTTCCGGAACCTTCGATCAGATCACTACGTCCGTCATTTTCGCCGTCTGGCTGTTCACGGCCCTGGTCGGAAGCTCACTGTTTGTGCTGAGGAGAAAACTTCCCGCCGCTCCGCGCAGATATCGCGCGATTGGATATCCGGTGGTGCCGGCTCTGTTCGTGATCGTCGCGGTCTGGCTCGTGGGCAACAGCTTCGTAGCGACTCCGGTCGAATCGGCCGCTGGCCTTTTTCTGATTGCCATAGGATTGCCGTTCTACCTGGTCTTCCAATCGGGGGCGTCTCGAATTGCCGAAGCCACGCCGGAGCCTGGCCTCCCGAGCTAGGGCTTCCTTGGCACGACCCTTCCTCAATGAAGGATCATGCCCGCCAAGAACGACGATCTCCACGGCAACGTTCCCGATCAGTGCAGCGTCGCCCTCATTCTGATCGACGTCATCAACGACATGGAGTTCGAGAACGGCCAGGCGCTGTTCGAGAATGCGCTTCCCGCCGCCAGGCAGCTCGCCGCACTGCGGAAACGCGCGAAGGATGCCGGCGTTCCGGTGATCTACGTGAACGACAACTTTGGGAAGTGGCGCTCCGATTTCCGACACCAGCTAGGTCACGTGCTGGAGGACGGCGTACGTGGAGAGCCAATCGCAAAATTGCTCCGTCCCGACAAGCAGGATTACTTCGTGCTGAAGGCGAAGCATTCCGCCTTCTACCACACGCAGCTCGATCTGTTGATCGATTATCTGCGGGTACGCACGGTAATCCTTGCCGGCTTCGCAACTGACATGTGTGTCCTCTTCACTGCCTCGGACGCGTACCTGCGCGATCTCAACATCATCGTGCCGCCGGATTGCTCAGCGTCGGAGAAGGCGGAGCACCACAATAGCGCGATCGAGCACATGGCCCGCGTCCTTCACGTGCGCACGCCCCCGTCAACAGAAATCGATCTCGCCAGTCTCATAAGGGAGCCTCACTCAGAGGCGAATCCGCAGTCCGCGGTTTAGTGCGCACCCGGAGTCAATCCGCGCTCCTCGATACCGTTAGTCAAATCGTCCGCGGTCGGTGCAACTCTGTCCGAATTGCAGTATACTCTTGGCGATTCAAAACGGACCCGCCATGCAATCCATGATCAATCCAGCCGACACTGCCTGGATGCTCGTCGCCACCGCAATGGTGCTCTTCATGACGCCGGCGGTCGCGTTCTTCTACGGCGGCATGGTCAGAGCGAAAAACACTCTGAACACCATGATGATGAGTTACGTTGCCCTCGGCTTCGTCGGGATTGCCTGGACGCTCATTGGTTACTCGCTCGCGTTCGCCAACGGTACGGGCTGGGTTGGCGGACTGCATTACTCTTTCTTCAACAACGTCGGGCTCGAAGCGCACGGCTCGATCCCCCACATCGTCTTCGCGGCGTACCAGGCGACTTTCGCCGTCATCACCGCGGCCCTCATATCGGGCGCGATCGTCGAGCGGATGCGCTTCGGTCCGTACCTCGCATTCATCACGCTCTGGTCAGTGATCGTCTACGCTCCCATCGCCCACTGGGTGTGGGGCGGCGGCTGGCTCGGCAAACTCGGCGCACTCGATTTCGCGGGCGGCACCGTCGTCCACATCAATGCCGCCGCAGCAGCGTTCGTGGTTGCCGTGGTGCTGGGAGCGCGTAAGGACTACGCACGCCAGGCAATCATCCCGCAAAATGTGCCCTTCACCTTGCTCGGCGCCGGCATCGCCTGGTTCGGATGGTTCGGCTTCAACGGTGGCAGCGCTCTCGGCGCGAACGCGTCCGCGGGTCTGGCGTTTACCAACACGATGTTCGCTCCGATGGCGACACTCGTCGTCTGGAGCCTGCTGGATATTCTCAGGACGAAAAAGACGACCGCGATAGGCGCCGCGACCGCCATCGTCGTAGGCCTTGTTGCGATCACCCCTGCGGCTGGCTTCGTCAGCCCGGTCTCGGGAATCTTGATTGGTGGAATCGCCGCGGCGCCGAGCTATTTTGCGTTGTTGTGGCGCGCTCGAACCCGGCTCGATGACTCGCTCGACGTCGTGTCCGCGCACGGAGTGGGCGGAATAGTCGGCGCTCTGCTCACGGGTGTTTTTGCGCAACGAAGCTGGAATGGAACCGCGGACGGGGCACTCTTTGGCAATCTGCCGCAGCTCGGGATACAGTTCCTCGCTGTGCTGGTGACGATCGTCTACAGCGGCGTCGGCACTTTCGTGATTCTGAAGCTCGTTGGAGCCGCGTCGACTCTCCGCGCGACAGGCAAAGAAGAAGGGATTGGGATGGACGTCACTCAGCACGGCGAAGAGGCATACAGCAGGGGCGAAGGCGCGATTCTCGTTCACGCCGATCGGAGCTGAAGATGAAGCTGGTAATCGCGATTGTCCGACCGGAAAAGCTGAACGACGTACTCGAGGCGCTTTACAGGGCCGAAGTTCGCGGATTAACCATCAGCAGGGTGCGAGGACACGGCGGCGAAACCGAGGCCGTCGAGACTTATCGTGGTACGACCGTAAAAGTCGAGCTGCACGACAAGGTGCGCCTGGAGATCGGCGTGTCGGACAATTTTGTCGAGCCCACAGTGCGCGCCATACTCTCGGCAGGCGCGACCGGCGAAGTCGGCGATGGGAAAATTTTCGTCATGCCCGTCGACCAGGTGTACCGGATTCGTACGGGCGAGAAGGGAAGCGCAGCAGTGACCCCCGTCGGCGGTGAAGAGGACGGAGTCTAAGCCGGCTCGGCCGCGTTGCTGGCGAGTGAATTTGATCGTCGAAGGTATGTCTGACGAGTCTCTGCCTGAGGATTACCACTTTTGCGTCTATCGCTTTCCTTGCTGACCCTGGCGACGATCAGCGCTGCCTGTTCGCAGCCAAAGCCAGTTCTTCCCGTCAAGCCGCGCGTCGTTCGCGATACGGTAACGGTCACCGTAAGAGACCCAGACCTCGATAAGAGAGTCGCGCGCCTCGAGCTCGCCCTTCTCGCCCGCGATGCCCAAGTGGAAGATCTCCAGAACAGACTCGAGGATGCCCGCGCTGAGGTCGTCCGCGCGATGGCGAAGCTTCAGTCGGTCGCAAGCCGCGCACAGGCGGCATCGTCGATGGCGGAGGCCGAGGTCGCGTTGCAAACGATGAAGGCTGGCGGGGGAGAAGATCCGCCCGAGGCGGCTCAGGCGACTAAACTCGTGCGGCAGGCCGCAACCGAGTTCGACAAACAGAATTATGGTGGAGCGCTTTATCTGGCGAATCAGGCGAAGACGCTTGCTTCATCTTATCGCGGGCGTCTCGCGGCTGGCGGTCGCGACAGCGGCCGTCCTGGCGAGACAGCCTTCGCCGTTCCACTGAAGCTCGTCACCACTACGCGCGGCAACGTACGCGGCGGTCCGGGCACCGGCTTTCCGATCGTATTTGCCGCTGATTCCGGGACTACGCTGACCGGGTTTTCCTACGCTGATGAGTGGATCCGAATCAGCGATGATGGTGGGCGCGGCGGTTGGATCTTTCGCACCCTCGTCTCCCGCCCGTAATCAGCTTCCGGTTTTAGCGAGCTGGCGGGCGCGGATTGCACGATCGCGCCCTTCTCGTTTCGCCTGGTAGAGCGCTTCATCGGCAATCGAGATCAACGCCTCGGCGTTGTCAGCATCTTCAGGGAACGACGCCACCCCAATACTCAAAGTCATCTTCCGGCTCATAAACTTTTTCGCGGCGACTCGCGCGCGGATGTGCTCGGCCAGCTCGAGCGCATCGCCCGGGCCGGTATCGGGCATGAGCACCACGAATTCCTCGCCGCCGTAACGCGCCACACAGTCGATTGGGCGCGCTGCCTCGCGCATGATGTCGGAGATCGCCTTGAGCACTTCGTCGCCTGCTGGATGTCCGAACGCGTCATTGTACTGCTTGAAGTGATCGACGTCGCCGACGAGCACGGAGAAGCTTCTGCGCTCGCGCTTGCACCGTGCCTCTTCTTCATCGAGACGTTGCATGAGTGAGCGATGATTGTCCAGTCCGGTGAGGCTGTCGGTAGTCGATAGCATCTCGAGCTCTTCGTTCTTCTTGCGCAACGTCTCGTGAATCAGGTCGAGCTCTCGGCGGCCTTCGCGAAGCCGCGATACCATGTGGTTGAAGACATCGGTGAGATATCCCACTTCACCGCCACCCGCGGCTTCGGGAAGATCGACGGCGAGATCACCAGAGGCCACTTCGCCGGCAGCCTTCGCCAGGCGGTCGAGGGGACGCGCGATCAGAAGTCCCAGTCTATATCCGAGTGCCGAGGCGAGGATGAGAAGCAGTGCGATCACGATAATCGACAAGTCGCGAAACCGGCGAATTTGCAGGAACGCCGCCTCGCTCGAAATCTGCGATACTACAGCCCAGCTCACCTGTGGCACGTACTCGAGCGTTCCAATGACGCTACGCCCGCCAAAGCTGTTGAATGGAAACGGTGTTCGCGCGTTAGCGAGCAGCTTCTGCATCGTCTGAGGCGGCATCCGCGTCTTGATCAACCGCGGGTTCATCCCTTCCGAGCTCGTGATGGGATTTCCCTTGAGTGTCAGAAGAAAAATGCTGCTGCTGGTGTCTGGCGCAAACGAGCGCAGCAGCAGTTTCACGGGCGCCAGATTGAGCTCCGCGGCAAATGCTCCAATTAACCGACCGTCCGCGCGCTGTGCCGGCACCGCGACTATGAGCTTCGGTCGTCCCGCTTTGGAGTCCCAGTAGGTTTCGCCTACGATCTGGTTGTCCGAACGCAGAATTGATTTCCAGTCCGCTGGGAGCTGGATCTGAGTAATCTGGTCGGCGCTGCTTGCGACGACGGCTCCGTTCAGATCGAGCACCATGAGCTGCTCGAAATCGCTGAACCGTTCGTGAAGAGAAAGGAGGTAGTCACGCAAACGGCCCTGTGCCTGCGACGAGGAGACGCTCTGATTTCGGGCCAGCGTGCCCGGGCCGTCGAGCGTATTCGCGACTTCATCAGAGCCCGCGAAAACTCGGAGGTCGTATAGTCGCTCCTTGAGCCAGACGCCGGTGGCACGTGCACTCTGCGCGCTCTCGGAGAGAAGATCCTCTGTGAGTTTTTTCTCGAGCGCGCGTCGGTTCTGGGTGTAGGAGATGCCAAGCATCACACCGGATGGGACCAACGCCGCGAGAACCGCGAAGGCGAGGATGCGGCTACGGATACTTTCGAGCCTTGGAAACGGGAGATACTTGCCGCGCGCGCGCGGCGTCACCGCATGTACAGTCGGGACAGGTCTTATCGGCGTGACACCGCCGGACGGAGTTGAAGGCATCGTCTAGAAGACGACTGATCATCCGCTGAGCTACGAAGAAACACGTGGCGGTCGAGAGGGGAAAATCAACTAGCTCGGCCTCTCCGGCGGAATCAGCACTGGCGCAATGTCCGATTTGAGGATTCCCAGACGTTTGGTGCGCCGCTCACGTTTTTCTGGCCTCCTAAGTGCTTGTGTAGCAATGGCTTAGGGGCACTGGTTCTCATTGATTTTCGCAGCCGGGATCGC
>CADDZN010000063.1 GCA_902812375.1 bacterium
CGGACGTGTCGACGATGTCCTGAACGTCGCCGGACACAGGATCGGTACGATGGAAGTCGAGTCGGCGCTGGTGGAGCATCCCGCCGTTGCCGAAGCGGCTGTCGTCGGCAAGGCGCACGATCTCAAGGGTCAGGCAATCGCCGCGTTCGTAACACTGCGCGACAAGAGCAGACAGAGTCCGGCACTTCGCGACGAGCTGCGCGAATTCGTCGCGAAAAAGATCGGCGCGCTCGCGCGCCCCGACGACATTCTGTTCTCTGCCGATCTTCCCAAAACGCGCTCCGGAAAGATCATGAGACGTCTGCTGCGTGACATCGCTGAAGGACGTGCGCTGGGCGATACGACAACGCTCGCTGATCCGAACGTCGTCGCCAGCCTCAAGGATCAGTACGAGGACAAGGAGGGCTGATCCTTATCAGCTTTACCGGGCCCGATTCGGCTGATTATCCCATTTTCACGCAAAGAGTTAACGGCTGATCCCGAACAGACGCCGACGCATTTGGCGAACGGCGCAAAATGTCGAAAATATGTCGCATTTTTTCCGCAAACTAGGGGAAAACCCTGTTGCAGAAAGGGTGCGTTTTCGTCTTATAGGTGCGGCACTCAACGCCGAAAAGTCGTCCGGTTCTGAGCCTTTGGTTCGTCACCCGCGCCATCAAAAATTTCCGGAGAATCCACAATGAAAGCGACCCGTTCCCTGTTGGCCGCGATGGTGCTTGGAACAGCCATCGGCGGAAGCCAAGCCAGCGCACAGTGCAGCGGCAACGCCGGCACGTGTAACACCGTCAACACCGCGTCCGTAACCGTCGGCGCACTCGTCAAGCTCGACATGAGCTCAGCGAGCACCGCACTGACCAACCCGACCGCGGACGACGTCGATGCTGGTAACGTCATCGCTGATGCCGGTCCGACCTTCACGATCAAGGCGAACAGAAGCTGGACGCTCAAGATCAAGTCGCAGAACGCGACGAACTGGACCTACGTCGGCAGCAACGCCGGTGTGAAGCCGATCTCGGATCTCTCGTGGTCGACCTCCTCTGGCGGCACCTACGCCGCGATCTCGAACACCGACGCCACCTTCCTCTCGGGTGCGAGCTCGAGCAATGGAACGGCCGCGCAGGCGTTCTTCAAGACGAGCTGGTTGAACGATTTCACGAGCGCAAGCAATGCTCCTGGTAGCTACAGCTTGCCGATCGTCTTTACCCTCACGGCTCCGTAACTCATGAAGCATTCTCGCTCTCGCCCGCCCGAAAGGGCGGGCGCAGAGCGCAGAGGGCGAGTACGGAAGATCACCGTACTCGCCCTCTGCGCTACAGGGCTCGTGATCTCCCGAAGCGCTTCGGCCCAACTGCTCGTTGATCCGCTCGAGGTAACGCTGATCACGACCGACGCCAAACGGGTCTCGGGGAGCTTCTCGGTCTCCAACACCAGTGATGCGCCCGTGCAGGCAACCATCACGCGCCAGGATTGGGATCGCGTCGAAAACGGTGACAATCGCTTCCTGCCCGCTGGCTCGAGCGGCAACTCGTGCGGCGCTCTTCTCAGCGTCTCACCGCTCTCCGTCCGCATCGAGCCCCATACGTCACACACTATCCGCGTCAGCACCCAGAACGGGACAGCCTTGACCAGGGAGTGCTGGGACATCTTCTTCGTCGAGGAAGTCGCCCGCCACTCGGCGGTGAAGGGGAACTCGCTTCAATACATCTTCCGCACCGGGGTCAAGGTGTATGTCGCGCCACCGAGTCTGGCTCGCGACGCCGCAGTCGAGAACATGTCCGTCGAAGCGCGGCAGATAGCGATCTCGTTTCACAACACCGGCGGAATGCACCTGCTGGCGAAGGGGCGGCTGGAGTTCCGTCGCCTGGACAACACGCTGGCGATGGAAGTTCCGGTTCCCGAGTTCCCCACTCTACCCGGCGCTACCAGAAAGCTCATGGTCGATGTGCCCAGCGGATTGGCCGCGGGCGATTACGTAGTTCTCGCGCTGATCGATTTCGGCGGCGCGGAGCTGGTCGCGGGCCAGATCGATTTCCAGGCGAAATAGACAAGAATGCCAACGCGCGGGTGGAAGGTTTATGGCGGGAGCACCATCGCGGCGGCGTTCGCTTTGGCGCTCTTCGCATCCCCGCTTGCCGCACAGAAAACCGGTCTCTCGGTTAGCAGCGGTATCGTCAGCTTTCCCGCCCCGACGGTTACGGATTTCGTCAACGGCTACGTTGCGGCTACCGCCGGAGTGACGTTCACGATCAACGCAACCTCGGGCACGTCGCGCACGACGACGGTCTCGCTTCGCTCCACCTCGGCGAATCTCGGGGGCGGAAAAGTCATCGCCGACTTGCAATGGCGGCGGTCAGACCTTGCGACCTGGAACAGTATTTCGCTCACTGACGCTCAGGTCGAGCAGAGAACTGTCGCTCACAATGGGGTCAACGATCCTTGGAGCAACACGATCTTTTTCCGCATGGTTCTCAACTGGGCGACGGACGCGCCGGGGACCTATAGCGGGAACTACGTCATTACTCTCTCGCAGACCGTGCCGTGACCGCCAGGGCATTGCGCGTTTCGATCATGGTGCTCTCCCTGCTCGCGGGATCATCGGTGTTTGCACCGGCCCAGGGACCATCGTCCGTTAGGCAGTCCGATCACTTAACGCTCGAGCGAGGACCAGTCTGGAGCGGCGTCACGCACGACTCGATTGGCTCGAGAACCATCATCGCCCCCGCCGTATACGCCTCGGGCGCGCCGCGAAGCTATCAGGTCGTGTCGATCCCGATACCGGACGCGCTTGCTCATTCGACGAATATCCAGATAGAAATCATTCCACATGGAGATTTCGTCGTCCTTGGCGCACGTGCGCGCACGCTTGCGCCCTCGACGCGAAACAAAGTTGGTGTGACCATCGGCATTCCGGCGAACGCAATGGCTGGCCGTCTCATCGCGGCCGATGTGCGTTTTTCGGCACCGGGCTCCGTGGTCATGATCGTTCCGGTCGAGATCGATGTGAGCCTTGTCCGACAGCTATCGCTTCGCGTAAACAACGCGCCAATCAATGCGCAGGCTGGCGGCGACGTAATCGTTCCGTTCGAGATTACAAATGCGGGGAACGCGCCAGAAAACGTGAGCGCCGAGCTCGAGCTCCCGAGCGGGTGGTCAACGAGAGAGATGCACTCGTCAACAACTGTGCTGAGCCCGGGCGAGACCATCAAAAGACGCGCTCGGTTGACGATTCCATCGCTGGCGAGCACTGGCTCGTCGTTCGTGCACGTCGTGTTGCGTGCCGACGGCCAGAGAATGGATGACCAGACCGAGACTGTCGAAGTTTTCAATTCCAGCTCGATTGGCGGGCAGTCGGGTCCTCTGCTCACTACAGCGATCGCCCACGCCAACGACGAGAACGGACGGCCGAACAGCCTCGTCACGGTTAGCGCAACCGGTGCGTTGTTCGACTCCGTACGCGTCGACGCCCGCGTCTCGCACGGGTCCAGATTGGGCGGCGCACCAAGCAGCGTGTTTTCCCACCTGGGTACCTACCAATCGGCTGCTTCACTCGCGCTGATGTCTCCGACCGCACGACTCAATGTCGGCAACACCGGCACTTCGTTCTCCGACCTCACGGGCCTGTATTCGTATGGCCAGGGTGCTCTGCTCAAGCTCCAGCACTCGACATGGTCGTTCATCGGCCTCGGCGCGCTAACCGCCCCGCAACCGGGCACGTCAGATCGAAAGCCAATGATAGGAGTCCTCGGCGCCCGCCAGTTCGGCGATGCGCATCTGAGCACTTCGATTACGCATCTCGCCGATGCGGGTCCGTCCCCACGGAAGCTCGACGCGTTCGGTGTTGGCGCCGCCATCCCCACGATCTTTGGCGCGACACTGAAAGCCGAAATCGCCGAGCGTCGGTTTCAGGACGGCAGTGGCATAGGATGGTCGACTGGGTTCGTGCGGACCGGGCTCGACCGGGACGAAGAGTTTCGCGTGACGCATGCGCCGGGTGGCAGCGATGCATTCGCGCGGGCATCGAATGAGATTGTCGCAAACGTTTCCGAGCAACTGACGTCGCGCGCGGCAGTGAGCGCGACGGGTTGGAGAACTACGGACGCGACATCGGTCTTCAGTGGCTTGAGCGCGCGTGGATTTTCGTTGCGGCCTCAGTACATGATTCACGGCTCGACCACGCTTTCGGTCGAGGCGCGCACCTACACCTTCGACGCAACCTCGCGTCCAACGGCAGCGAATGTCGGGGGCGGCTTCGGGAGCCAGGAGCAGCAGCTCGGTTTCGGACTGAGCACCTACATGCGGCAGTTCTACCTGAACACCAATGCTTACCTGGGTAATGTCACGCGCACTGTGTCACCCGCGTCACAAGACGTCATCACCGACCGGACACCGCGAAATTACTGGACAACGAATGCGGGCTGGTCAGGCGTCGCTGGCGCGCTCGAGGTTGAGAGTCGCATCGAACAGACGCGTGATCGTGGCGGATTCGTCAACCAGCAAACGATGGTCGGCATTCGCGGCGAGCAGGTAATCGTGCCCTGGCTCGGCGGCATGAGAGCAGAGGGTGAGCTCCAGCATGTGAGCGGATTTGGCGACCAGAAGTCAGCGGTAGTGCGTGCAGGCTTCGCGGTTCCTATTGCGAACGGACTGTCGTTCAAGATCGATGCTGAGCGTAACTCGATCTTCCATTCGGTGAGTGGCCACGTTCCATGGATCGTTGGCGTTCGCTTCGAGCATTCCCTGACGGTGCCAATGCTCCGCCAGCCTGGGACTTCGGGGTACGTGTTCGAGGATCGCAACGGAAATCAGCGACGCGATGCAGACGAGCCCGGAGTGGCCGGTGTCGTCGTTCGCCGCGGCACCGAGAGTGCCGTCGCTGATGCGAATGGGAAGTACCGCGTCGCCGGCGACCTCGCCAAGGCAGTGATGATCGACGAGGCATCGCTGCCGGATGGTTGGACCGCGAGCAGCACCCAGCGAGGCGATCTTGGGATCTCACTGACCACGGCGGCGGAAATCGAGCTGGTGGTCGCCCCGCGATCCGGCATCGCCTCTGTCGACGTCGATCTTGGCGCGGCGCACATCATCGCGCGTGATAGCAGCGGCCGCGAGTGGCTGGCGAGAATGAGCGGGCCTGCAACCGCGACGTTCGACGCGCTTCCGGCCGGGACTTACATACTCGAGTTCGATCTCTCCGAGCTGAGTGAGCCACTCGTGCCGAGATCACCTGTGCCGCTTTTGATCGTAACGGGTAGAGATTCCAGGTCGATCACCGTCACGCTGGATCCGAGACCCATCCGCATGTGGAAGGCGTCGGGATCGGCAGGATCCTCCAGGAGTACGATGCCGCAGAAGACCGTCGAAGCAAAAACTGAGTCGAAGTCGTGATGCAGCCCAGCGGATTCGCGCCGCGTCGCGTCGCTCGCTCGACCAGAATCGCGGCGGCATTGCTGGCGACAGCGTGTCTGAGCTCGACGTCGCCCCAGCCGTCGCAGATTCAACTGAATGGGACGTGGGCTTACACGGGTATCCAGACTCAGCCAGTGCGTGAGAATCTCGCGGGAACACTCACGATCTCTCGTGAATCAGGATCGAGCTTTCAAGGCCGGCTCGACGTCGTTGCCGCCAACGAACAGTCCGGACAGACCACTGTCCTGGGAGGTTTAGTCAGCGGCTCACAGAGCGGTACAGACGTGATCGACTTCGACGCGGATCTGCAAACGGTCCGGAGACACGTCGGTCAGATCGTGGCGGACACCATCACCGGAAGCTGGATCGGCACGATGCAGGATGGGACGATGTCGTCAGGAACTTTTCGAGTCGAGCGGGAGAGCAGATGAGGAGCATCAAGATGCACACTGGCGTTCTATTGATCGCGGCATGCTCGATAGCCCTGCCTTTCCGCGCCGGTGCTCAGTGCACGGCGAATGGCGCGCCCGCATCGTGTAACCTGTCCGGAAATGTCTCGCTAACTACTGGACGGGTCGTACGTCTCCAGGTCAACGCGGGATCAACGTCTCTGGCCGCGCCCACGCCCGCGGATTTCGATGCGGGATACAACTCCACGACGGGCCCAACACTAACGGTCAGTGCAAATGCGCCGTGGATGCTGCAGGTCCGCGCTTCGTCGGCGTCGTGGACCGCGGTCAATACGTCCCCCGGCGCGCCCGCCCGCACGAACAAACCGGCGGCCGACCTCAAGTGGGGCACCAGCGCCGCCGGTCCGTTCAGCGCCCTGAACACGAGCGACGCTACGCTGGTCAGCGGATCGGCGACGGCGAGCAACGCAACCACCCTGTACTTTCAGACACTCTACAACTGGACCAGCGACACGCCCGGCAGCTATAGCCTGACCGTCGTGCTGACCCTCACCGCCCCATAAAATTGTGACGTGTCAGTCGCATCGCGCAGTCTTTTTACTATGAGCGAGCAGTCCGACGCCCAGCTCGTGGCTGAAATACTGGGTGGCGACACAGAGTCGTTCGGCGTGCTATTTCAGCGGTACCGCGACACCTGCACGCGATTCGCAGTTCGAATGTTGGGCTCCAGCTCTGATGCGGACGATGTGTTGCAGTCGGCGTTCATGAGGGCATATCGTAACCTCGCGAGTTGCCGGGATCCGGATCGGTTTGGAGGCTGGCTCTACCAGATAGTCGTGAACGAATGCAGAACATTCGCTTCGCGGCAGCGACGACGCGAGCTGCGGTTCGTGCCGGACCCGGATTTGATCGACCGGGCAGTGGCAGAGCCAGTGGATGATTCTGCGGAACCAATGAACGAGCACGTCGAACAGGCTCTTGCGGCGCTGCCTGTCGAGCAACGAGAAGCATTTCTCCTCAAGTACGTCGAGGAGATGAGTTATGAGGAGATGGCCGAGGCTACCGGAGTAGGTGTATCGGCGCTGAAGATGCGAGTGAAAAGGGCCTGTGATGGGCTGCGCGAACAGCTTGAGGGTGTGTACAATGACTGACTATCGCAACGAAATTTCCGAGGAGACCGCCGCATTCTGCGAGCGCATCGCCGTTGACCTTCGGAGGCCGGAGCGCCTCGATGCGTCGTTCGACGCGCGCCTGATGGAGAGCGTGCGGCAAGAGGCTCAGTCCCTTCGAGACAAGACCCGGTCGCGCTCGTCCTGGTGGCGAACCGAGCGAGTGCTTCGCGTATCCCCACTTGGCGGTCTGGCTCTCGCGGCTGGAATCTCCATGCTCGTCGCGCTTTCGACGCTCGCGATCGGCTCGCGCGTGTGGTCCCGCTCCACCGGCTCGGTTGCTGCTCAGGCCGCAATTCCCACTCGCACTGACACGGTCAACGTCGTACGATTCGTATTCGCCGATCCCAATGCCAGCAGCGTGCAGTTGGTAGGGGACTTTAACGAATGGACAAAGGGAGCGACCAATCTCAAGCCGTCGGGAGCACCCGGAGTGTGGACTGTTTCGGTCCCACTGCACCCGGGTCGTCACGAGTACGCCTTCATCGTCAACGGAACGCGATGGATTGCCGATCCGCTGGCGACGAAGAGTTCCGACGACTTCGGTACTGAGAGCTCGGTCATTCACGTCGGCTCGTCCGCGCAAAGCTCGAGCTGAGCGCGCCATTGCCGTATCCGCCTCGGCTGCGGCATCGCTTTTTTTTCACGTCTCCGCCGCGGTTGCCCAGACCGCCCAGGCAAGCGTCGATCTCGGTGGAGTAGCCCTCCGGTACGCCGACAGCGTGAGCACGACGGCGGCGGCGATAACGCCAGACATCCGGTTTGATTTCGACCGCGGGAGCGCGGAAGCAGTCGGAACTCTTTCGCAGTTCACGAGCGGCGGCTGGAGCTCACAGGGATCTCTCTCGACTTCGTTTTTCCCCGCACAAGCCGGCAATCTGCTGCTGGAGCTGTCAGGCTTTGGCGGCGGAAGCTATCACCAGGATGGAACGCGTACGGGTGAAGGGATTGCGAATGGGCGCGTCCATTTCTCCGGTGAGCGGGTCGGTCTGTTTGCTGGAGCAGGAATCGGGACCACCTGGAATGTCGGTGGGTGGCGTCGGGTTCTGCTTGGAGAAGTTGGAGGTTGGATGCGATCCGGCCCGCGGAGCGGCCTGGTTACGCTGAGCCCCACCGTAGTAGATGACACGACGCGCTACGTCGATGGTCAGCTTTCCCTCGAGGCTACTCGCGACCGGTTCGATCTATCGGCTGTCGCTGGCTATCGCCGGGGCTCGCGGCTTCCGGTAGACCTGAGCGGCGCAAAGAGCTGGATGAGTTTCAGCGCCACTGGTTGGGTAACCCCGGTGTGGGGCGTAGTTGCGGCGGCAGGGACATATCCGGTCGATCCGACCCAGGGCTTTCCGGGTGGACGCTTCATTTCCGTTGGAGTCCGCCTCGCCTCGGCGCGAAGAAATACGGCGACTCTGCAGAACTTCGGACTCAAGAGTCCGCCGGCGAGTGGGTCCGGGGAGAGCTCAGGAGAAGCGGACGTCTTTCGTGTCGTGAAGAATGCGCAGGGCGGCAAGGTTTTGCAGTATCGCGCGCCCACCGCAACACGGGTTGAGATGACCGGAGATTTCACGCAGTGGGTACCGGTGAGCCTGCAGCGGTCGGCCGATGGTTGGTGGACGGGAGAATTGCCGCGTGCAGCAGGCACCTACCAGATGAATCTGCGCGTCGATGGAGGGCCATGGATCGTACCGCCGGGAATGTTGTCGATGAAAGATGAGTTTGGTGGTGTGACCGGTCTGCTGGTAATCGAGTGAGCGTTATAACTGTGACTTGCACGCACGTTCCCGTAGTCTATATGGGTAAGAAAACCAGTGTGATTTCGGGTTTTCAGTGTCAGAAACGAAGTGATACTCCCGCGAGGAGATGCTGGATGAGACTAATTCGTAGATTTGAGCTGCTCGTGACGGCAGCGCTGTTGATTGCGGCAGGAGCTGGCGCACAGGCTCCAGCCAACGATCCGTCCGCGCGACTGAAAGCGGTACTGCCGCCCGATGTCGCTCAACGCGTGCTCGACAGAATCGCGATTGCCCGTGCCCATCAACTTCCGGCCGCGGCTCTGGAAAATCGTGCGCTCAAATTCGCCGCCCGAGGTGTCGCTCCGCGCGACATCGAGCGCTCCGTAGATGAGCAGGCGGACAGAATGGAGATTGCGCGCGACGCAATCGCGAGGGGACGCGGTGGTAAAGCAGCCGCTGATGAAATCGAGGCGGGGGCCGAAGCGATCAGAAAGGGAGTAGATGGCGCCGCGGTCAGCTCGCTGGCCAAGAGCGCACCGCATGATCGCTCACTGGCAGTGCCGCTGTTCGTAATCGGAAGCCTTACCGATCGCGGACTCTCTTCTGACGACGCGCTCAAGCGCGTGCTCGCGCGACTTCAGGCGAAAGCATCCGATTCGGACCTCGAGAGCATGCCCGGCGCGCTGCCCGCGCAGGCAGTATCTGGCCAGGCCCACAAGCCAGTGGTAACGGGATCAGCGAACGGACGTGGACCCACGTCTACCGGTAGACCAGCATCGGCTGGCCCACCAGCAGGAGTTCCAGCGAATGGCGGATCACGCTCCAACCCGGGACATGGTCACCGGCCTCCGCCGCACAAATAACATTTGGATGATGAGAAAAAGAGGAAGAGCCACGCGCTCTTCCTCTTTTTTTTGCGCGTCATCGAGTCACGGTTGTGACCAAATGTATTTCAACGCGAGTCTAAAAAATGTACGGCTGGACAAGCAATCGTCTCACGCCCTGGCCAAATCCAGATGATGTCATCGATTCGGGAGACCAATAAGATGTACAGAACACTTCGACTTTTAGCGGCGCTCGCGCTCGGCGCGGTTGGCATCGCAGCGTGCAGCGATTCCTCGGGCACCGGCACCGGACTGCTCACCGTTCGACTTACCGATGCTCCATTCCCATTTTCCGACGTCGCTAGCGTGAACATCTACGTCGTGCGTGTAGATGCGAGAGCCTCGGAACCCAGCGATGCTGATGCTGCCGATGCGTCGAATAGCGAAGGATGGACGACGGTTGCCACTCCGAACGCATCGATCGACCTGCTCCAGCTCGGCGGCGGCAAAACGACGAACCTCGGCGCTACCACTCTCGCGACGGGCACGTATGACGGCTTTCGTCTCGTGATCGATCCGACGAAATCTTCGATCACTCTGAAAGACGGCTCTACGCCGCCGATCTCCTTCCCGAGCGCCGCTCACTCGGGCATCAAGGTCAACCTCGACAAGCCCATCCAGTTGACTGAGAACGGCTCGGTGATGACGCTCGATTTCGACATTGGCAGCAGCTTCGTCATGCGCGGGAACAACCCCGCGAATGGGTTCAACTTCAAGCCAGTGATCCGAGCCGTCGCACAGGACATCACCGGCAGCGTAACAGGCTCGGTGCGCGCGAATTCCGCGACCGGTGCCGTTGTCCCTGACGCAACGGTAGAGGTTCTCACCGCCGGTTCACTGGTCACCGACACAGATCCAACTCACGTCATCCGCAGCACCAGCACCGATGCGAACGGCAATTTCCGGATCGCGTTCCTGCTGCCTGGGACGTACGTCTTGCGGGCGACACCTCCGGCGGCGAGCGGTTTCAAGCCGGCGCTCTTGCCCAATGGGCTCACGATCACCACTGGAACGGAAACGCAGAATCAGGTAATCGTCGTCGCTCCGTAGCTGTTCCTGACCTCAAGTTGTTGGCAGGAGCCCGAGGAAAATCCCTCGGGCTCTTGTGCATCAGGACCTCAGAAACCCAGGATTGCAAGGGCTATCCCCTGGTACGCTCCGTGCCTAACATCCAGTCACCGAATCCACGGACGGTAAAATGCACCTTCGCAATCTGTTTCCCGAATCGATCTTCGGTCGCAAGCTGAATCCCAACGCCGAGCGGAGGCTTCGTCTCTCGCAGGCGCGGGCCGAAGAGACGATCATTCGCGCCCATGTCGACAACGCGCTGATGTTCGTCGATACCCTTGCGGAGGACCTCTCCTTTGACCGCGCGATCGACACCTACATCCGGGTGATGGGTGTTCCCGAGCCGCTGGCTACGACCGTCGCCACTCGCGCACTGGTTCATCTTGGCAGAGACCTCGTGCCCTTCCGGCGTCGCATGCAGCGCGAAGGAGAGGATGCGGCCGCCGAGAAGCCGCGTTTAAGGCTGGATGAGGCGTCGCGTGCGGGAGATATCAGGCGCGCTTAGCGGGATGCGGGACGCGGGATGAGGGACGCGGGAGGCCGGAAGCGACCAGCCCGCTGCCGTTGTCTCCCTTTGCGTTTAGTTCTCGGCCAAGTGCTACGGCCAAGTGCTACTCGGAGTCGACTTCACTCCGCGCCTCCCGCCTCCGCGCCTCCGCGCCTCCCGCCTCCCGCCTCCCTCATCCCTCATCCCTCATCCCGCATCCCGCGTCCCGCTTCCCGCACATCCGCGACACTCACAACGAGTATCAGCGTCACCACCACCGCTGATGTGACGCACCAAACGCATATCGCGTGGATCACCGCCAGCTCCAGGTACGTCAGCAACGCGGAAAAAAGAACCCCTACCGCCGCCTCCGCCGCCAGCACCACCGAAATCACTCGCTCGTACTCAAACCTCGGCAACGTTCCCACAATGGCGAGCACGAACACATCGAGGTAAAAAAAAAGTCCCCAGGCCGCTACCGGCAGCCCGAGAAATTGCGACCACTTGCTGGTGTTGACTGTCTCGCAGGACCCGACGCTGCAGCTCAACTCGGCGATGACGCCAAGTTTGTAGAGGGTGAGATAGAGACTGATGAAGATCCCGGCCAGCGCGAGAGCGGCCACGATCATTCGCTTGGTCACTTCGGCTTCGTCGAGGAGGCAGAGGCTCCAGCGCCGGGCGAGGCACTCGCGGTCCTTGCAACCGAGTCGACGATCGCCTTCATATCGTCGTACGACCGCATCCCCGCGTACAACTTGTTGCCGATGAGGAAGCTCGGCGTCGAGTTCACGCCACGTCGCAATCCTTCCGCGAGATTCGCGCTGATGCGCTTTTGAT
>CADDZN010000064.1 GCA_902812375.1 bacterium
CCATGAAGATGTTCAGAAACCCGAACATTGTCCCCCGCGCACTGTTGGAGTCGTACGTGAGCGGGTAGCTCCCGCGGAGTGGATGGTGCAAACCGGCGGTAGCCTTGAAAGGGACTGCATGGCGGCGACAAGTCAAAATAAAGTCAGCAATTTGCCGCGATGACGGGAACGCATCTGGTGTTACGCCACCAGTTCTGATCTTCGCGCGTCCGCGAACTGAAGCGAGCGACCCGACGAGCGCCGAGACCTCGCCGCCTACTGGAATCTCGAAATACGAAGTGAAAGTTGATGGAAGCGCGGCCTTCTGCTGCTCGACGTCCGCGGGCTCATTCGCCTTCAGTTCCACGACGTCGATCACAGCATGGCCCTCGGGAGAGCCAGACTGGTGGCGGCGGTTGAACTCGAGCATTTCCTGCCCCGTCGCGCGAGCATCTCCGGCAACGAGGACACTCAGCTTCCAGGGTTCAGAGCCTGCCGCTCCGGGCAGGAGGTCTCGACCCTGCTCTTCGAACTCGTTCAGTCGGGAAAAAGGAACGATGAATCTGCCGAGCGCTGCGCGGTCCGCGCCGCCGCGGTAAGCCGCGTAGCTCTCGAGAGCCGTTCTCATGCTTTCACTCGCGGGTGGGAAGAGGCCCGCGTAGTCTACGAGTCCTCTGAGAAGCGCATCGATCGCCTTCAACCCCTTACCCATCCACGAGCGGTAAAACTCACGCAGGTCGCACGGATCCGTGGATGAGTCGGAGAATTATGAGGAGCACCACCGCACCGATGAAGGCGACGAAAATGGTTCCCCCGATCCCGAAGGGTGTCGCGATCCCGACGGCATTGAAAAGCCAGCCGCCAATGAAGGCACCGATGATTCCGACCACGATGTCCCCGACAATTCCGTATCCCGCGCCACCCATCACGAGCGATGCGAGAACTCCAGCAACGAGACCCACGACAATCCAGGCCAGTATCCCCATGATGCCCGTCCTCGGAAGATGTTGAGTCCTTTGCACTTGGCTCGAAGATAAGTGGCTTATCAGGGAATACCAGCCCGAAAAAGGGAGGTAAGCTCTTGACGGGCCGCCTTAGCAAGCGCGCGAGCGATCAGACGAAGCGGAGCGCCGCCGCTGAATGCGCCCGCTATCGCGTAAAGGTCGCGCGGAGAAAAATTCCTCCCCTCTCCAATCGCGAAGATGGGTTCCCACGACTCTGGATTGAACTTTGCCTTGAACGCTTCGAGTCCGCGGAAATTGTAGAACCTGCTTCCATGCAGGCGAACCCACTTGAGAACGAATTGCAGCCAGAACGGCTGGTGCATCCGTGGGATTTCTGCGCGGTCTGACAGCGGCGAGAGTCCAAGCGTTGCGTACGTAGCGCCGGACGCCGCAATCGCACGCATTGCCGAATCGATCAGAAGTTCCGCGGTCCCATTCGGTGCATTGCGGCCTCTGACTATCTGCTCCACGAGCCAGCCCGACCGGGCCGGCACTGGCGAAAGTATCGTAAAGGCAACCGTCCGCCCTCCACGCTCGGCGACGAACACGCGGCGGTCGCGAAGATTGCTCAGTGTCTCCGGCTCTACCATGAAATGCAGAGGTGGAAGATGTCGGGTTTCCAGCCACTCGAGCAGACACTGACGAAGCGCGGGATGGTTCTCGGCTGTCGCAGAGTCCCATTCCGACACGGTGACGCCCTTGTTTCTGGCGCGATTGAATTGTGCCCTGAGGGATGCCCGCCGAGTGATGGCTGACGTCCATTGTCGCGGATCCCACACAGGCTGCGCGCCGAGAAGCACCCGCGACCAGCCCGGATCATTGGCGTACCTGGTATCGAGGCGGTCGCCTGCCCCGAAGTAGCAGACGTGTCGTCCCATGGAATGGGCGTGGTCGACGAATTCTTTCGCAACGTCGTCGAGCCGCGAGAGCGCACAGACCGGCGCGCCTCCCACCACCAGTGTGCGCGAATGCAGCACGAAGCCAACGACCGCATCGCCGGCCTTGGAGAACCACAGCTCGATACCAGGATTGAGAATCTGGTAGGCGGTCGCGTTCCAGCCGTACTCTAGCACCAGTGCGCGGGCTCTCTCGACATCGGGTCTAGCGGAGACTGGCACCCTCGACGTGCACCGGTGACGTGATACTAACCTCCGAGGTCGTCGATGCGATCGACACGTTCTCTCGCTCGAACCCGTCGAGAATATCTCGGTACATCTTGTCCTTCAGCTCGCGAACGCCGGGCTCCCGAGACAGAAACCGCAGCGACATCTCGGTCCAGTTGTCAGTCAATCTGAGGTAGACCCGCGGATCGGTCTCGATCTCCTGCGGAAGAAAATAGTCGTCTCGGAGCTTGCCGAGCGCTGGCTTCGCCTCTTGCACGATTTCATCTGTGTGTTTGCGTGCCACTTGCAATAAGACTCGCTCGGCCTCGGCACGGCGACCTGTATGATGGATTGGGATTTTGATTTCTTCCCACACATAAGGGAATTCACGCATGAAGTTGTAGATGGGCGAATCGAAAATCTTGTCGTTCGTGAACCGAACCCGTGACGCCACACGGTCGCGCGGTGATCTCGCAGACAGCGCGCCACGACGCTGATCACCGACGGGATGTTCTTCACCGGCGGCTACGAGTCGCTCGCCCCTGTCAGGTGTTCCTCGGCCTTCCAGCGACTCGTCTCCTGGTACGACGCACGTACTTTGGTACGAGCCGCGAGTTAGCTCTCGCTGCCCAATCCGGGAGGTAAATTATGTCTACAAATTTCTCTGCACATCTAAAGGCTTTTCTGGGTCTTTTTGCGGTCGTCGCAATTTGTGGATGCTCCAGCGATCTCACTGGTGGCAATGCTCACCCAGTTCAGTTTTCCTTCACGACTCACCTGGCAGCGGCGCCGACCGCGAACGGCCTCGCA
This sequence comes from bacterium, assembly GCA_902812375.1. Classification (GTDB taxonomy): domain Bacteria; phylum Gemmatimonadota; class Gemmatimonadetes; order Gemmatimonadales; family Gemmatimonadaceae; genus UBA4720. Next base: position 2,897 of record CADDZN010000064.1, read on the forward strand.
TCCGATCAGGCTGTGGATCCCGCCGGCGATCTCGTGCTCCAGAAAGTGCAACTCGTGTTCGGGAAACTGGAGCTCGATCGCAGCGGCGGCGCTGACTGCGTAGCGGAAGCCGAAGCTGCGAATGACGACCACGAACATGTGGGCGAGGAATGCGAAGATGTCTCGCGCAATCCATTACTCGTCGACATTCCGGTTGATGCGACACTGCATCCGGCTGTCAACGTTCCACTCGCCGCGGGCACCTACTCCGAGCTCGAAGCCAAGCTCGAGCCGGCGAGAGACCGATTCGCGGATTTCAATGCGGCGCATCCCGATCTCGCTGGAAAGAGCGTGCGCGTGGAAGGAACTTTCAAGGGTACTCTTTTCGTCTTCGCCGCGCCGGTTCGAGCTGAGGTCGAGATGGCATTCGATCCACCGCTCGTGATCGACGAAACGACGAAGAACGCAACGATCAGTCTCGATGTCTCCAAGTGGTTCCTTGATTCATCTGGCAATGTCATAGATCCAGCGACTGCGACACGCGGAAGCGCCAACCTTTCGCGCATTGAAAGCAACATCCGGCAGTCCTTCCACGCATTCGAGGACGACAGCGAGCGCGGGGAAGATCATCACGAGGGTCATGAAGGCAACGACGACGGCACGCACCACTAAACCGGCGTCGGGGGTAGTAGGTACCTCGTCGGCCTGCTACCCCAGCCACCTCGCGGTAACCACATTTCAGTGATGCAGCTTTTCGCAACGTCCTCTTTTGCGCCACCGCCAAGTCTTCGCCTTCGGCGCGACAGGGCGGAGCGCATACTCAACGGGCTTCGGGCAGCGGTAGTCTTCCTGCTGACTGCGTCCGCGCTCATGTATGCACCGCACCTCTCGCGCGAGCTCAACACCGCGAACGTACTCGTACTCGGTCCCACGCTCGTCTGGACCGTCGCGCAGTACTTGATATGGTACCGTCGTGAGGAGCTTCCTGACTGGCTGTCTTCGATAAATCCGGTAGTCGACGTTACGGCGGTGACTGCGATTATCGGCGGATACGCGGTCGCCCAGTCGGGCGTGCTCGCATTGAGATCTCCGATCTTTCTCATGTACTTCGTCGTGCTGGCTGGAAGGCCGGTCGCATCGTCGGTACGAAAGGCAGCGTTTATCTCCGCGCTCGCCTGGGTGGAGTACGCAGTATTACTGGTCTGGTTGTGGGCAACCCACCGTGTTCCGCTGGTCGTGAACCCGATCGATGCAGTGGCGACGGCGAGAGTTACCCCTCTCGACGAGGGCGCGAAACTCGTTCTCCTCGGCGTCTTCGGGATCGTCTCGACCTATGCGACGTATTGGGTCGAGCACCTCGTGCGTGAGGCGAGCAAGGAATCGGCGGAGCGCCAGCGCGTCGTGACACGTCTCGTACAGGCGGAGCTCGACACCCTAAAGCTCCAGCTCAACCCGCACTTCATTTTCAACGCTCTCAATAGCGCGATGGCGCTCATCGCCACCGATCCGCCGGCGGCCGAGCGAATGGTCTCGGAGCTGAGTGATTTTCTGAGACTCGTACTGTCGACCTCGAGTGAGCAGGAAGTTCCACTGGAGCGCGAGCTGGGACTCCTCGATCGTTACGTCGCCATCCAGCGTGTTCGATTCCAGGACAGACTCACGGTGAACTGCAACATCGAAGATGGTGTTCGCGCTGCTCTCGTCCCTAGCTTGTTGCTGCAGCCGCTTGTGGAGAACGCGATCAGACATGGCATCAGTCCGCGCGCCGGTGCCGGGTATGTTCAGGTGTGCGCGCGGAAAGCAGGCGACAAACTAGTGCTGACTGTTCTCGACAACGGTGTCGGCGTCCGGGCGCGCAGATCACGCGAACGCTCGCGTGGAACAGGCCTCGGCTTGACGAATACAAGAACGAGGCTGATTCATCTCTATGGAGAGGGACATGAATTCGAGAGTGGTCCGCGGGACGAGGGAGGTTACGCGGTACATATCTCAATTCCGTTCAGGCTTGGGCGACTTTCTCCAGCGCGGAACGGCGCGCCAACAGAACAGCAACTAGCGGCCGTGGGGCAGTCATGATTGAACAGACTTATCGGGTTTTGATTGTGGACGACGAAGCACTCGCGAGGCAGCGTCTGGTTACGCTGCTTACCAGAGTGCCGGACGTCGAGATCGTTGGAGAGTGTCAGAACGGGCTCGAGGCTGTTGCATCGATCAGGAGTAATCAACCTGATCTCGTTTTTCTCGATGTCCAGATGCCCGAGCTCGACGGGTTCGATGTGATCACCGAAGTCGGCACCGATAAAATGCCGCCGGTGATTTTCGTCACTGCATTCGACGACTATGCCGTCTCGGCGTTCGAGTTCGGCGCGTTCGACTATCTGCTGAAGCCCGTTGATCACGTACGCTTTCATCAGACGCTGGATCGCGCGAAGAAGCGTCTCAAGGAATCGCCGGCGTCGAGCGTTTCGTCGCAACTGAGCGCGCTCCTGAGTTATGTGGGACAGCTCGACGCGCCGAAGAATCGCATCGGCGTCAAAGTGAATGGGAAGATTCTCTTCCTCGACCCTGACGAGATCTTCTGGATCCAGGCACGGGACGACCTCGCGCGCATCCACCTGGCGGAAGTCGCGTACGATGTGCGCGAGCCGCTAAGCCGTCTGGAGGCGCGCCTGCCGCACAATCGATTCCTGCGCGTTCACCGCTCGACGATCGTCAACACCGCGCAGGTTCGGGAGGCGCAACCATTCGATCAGGGCGATCAATTGTTGATCCTGCGCAATGGAAAGCGGATAACTACTGGTCGAAGCTATAGAAAGGCTGTCCAGGACTTCCTGAAGCGGGCGACCTGAGTTCGGCGGACGCCGGCGAGGGTTAGCGCCTGGGCGCGCTCAACGCTCGCAGGGTTGCACCCAACGCGTCAATCTCACGGCCGTACTCAGCCCAGTTCCCGGAGCGCTGCGCCGCGATCGCGCGCTCGTAGTGCGTCTGAGCCTCGTGCAACAATCTCGTTGTCTCCGCCGACTGCGCAGGCGATTGGGGCAGACTGGTGATACCTGCTCCGCTCACCGCTGGCGGAGCTACGGCAAGCGCGCCGACAGAATCCTGAACGCTCGTCTGGGTTTGCTGAGTCGCGCCGGCTCCGAATAGCGCATTCAGGCCCTCCTCGAGCGTCTCACCCATCACCACCCGATTCTCGTGCGCGACGACTACGCGCTTCAACTCGGGAATGCTCCCACCCTCCGCGCGCAGATAAATGGGCTGCACGTAGATGAGCGATTCCTCGATGGGAATGACCAACAGCTCTCCGCGAATCACCTCGGAGCCGCGCTGATCCCACAGCGTTAGCTGCCGCGAGATTTCTGTGTCCTGATTGATACGGTTGGCAATCTGCCGCGGACCATACACCAGACTTTGCTTCGGAAAGCGGTACACTGAAAGCTTTCCATAATTTGCGCCGTCCATTCGCGCCACCATCCAGGCGGCGAGATTGTCTTTGCCGCGCGGAGTGAACGGAGTCATGAAGATGAATTCAGGCTTCTGCTCGCCAGGAAGCTTCATGATGATGTGGCGCTGATACGGATTTTCGCTCGCGGCTTTCGTTTCGCCGCCCGGTATCTGCCATTGATCTTCCCGGTGATAGAACGTTTCCGGCTGCAGCATGTGGTACGTCCCATTGAGCGCGGTCTGCAACCGGAATAGATCGCCAGGATAGCGGATGTGTCGCCTCACGTCCGCGGGCATGGCACTCAGAGGCTTGAAGATGGATCCGAAGATTCGCGCATACGTCTCAATCACGGGATCCCTGGGGTCCATGATATACGCGTCGACCGTGCCGTCGTACGCATCGATGACCAGCTTCACGCTGTTCCGCATGTAATTCGTGCCGTCGCTCGCCCGCTGCGAGTACGGGTACATGTCGCTCTTCGTGTAAGCGTCGAGAATCCACTCCAGCTTGCCCGAATCGTCGATGATCAGATACGGATCTTCATCAAAATCCAGAAACGGCATCGCCGTCGCGGCGCGATCTATCACGTTTCTGCGATACAGAATCCTGGCGTTCCCTCTGATGTCATCGGACAGCAATATCTTGAGCGAGCCAAACTGAAACGCGTAGAGCATTTTGCGCAGTACGGAGCCGATCGGAACGCCGCCGCGCCCCGTATAGTTGGTATAAGTATTCGTCTCACCGGCCGGATAGTCGAACTCCTTTTGCCGGGTGCCTACGAACACGTATTCATTGGTGAGCTCGCCATAGTAGATCTGAGGACGGGTAAGTCGCACCGAGACCGTCGAGACCGGCGGTAAGTCCTTGATGAAGAGAACCGGAAGTCCTTCGGTGGTCACCTGATTGACCGGCGCCATGGTCAACCCCATTCCGTGGGTGAAGGTGAGCCGCTCGTTGATGAACGTTCGCGTGGGAAGCGACGCGGAGTTGAGCTCGCGGGCAGCGATGTGCACCTGGCGATACTTGCCGTCGATGGTGTAGCGATCGTCGTCGACGGAGACGAAATCGTAATACGTCCGAATCTCCTGCAACTGGCTGAAAGTCTGCTGGAGCAGGGGCCGCTCCCAGAGTCGCACATTGTCGACCGTCGCAGCATTCGATTTGATGTCCGACATGGTGAGCTGAACTTCACCGGAGAGATCGTGCGACTCCACGTTCTCGAGACCCCACGCTTTCCGGGTAGCGTCGATGTGAGTTCGCAGATAAGGCAATTCCCGGGTAAGCTCGTTCGGAGAAACCACGAGCTTCTGGTACGCCGCGGGCGCCAAGCCGCGCGCAACCAGGCTTACAACCACGTAGAATACGATCGCGGACACCACGCTCCAGACAAACTTGCCGCGCACGACTCCTCCGATCACCCACGCGGCGGCAATAATCGCCGCAACGGCACACGCGTAGAGTCCGGGGAGCGCTACGTGCACATCAGTGTAGCTGGCGCCGAGCAACGGCCCCGTGGTCGAGTAGAGGAGACCAGCCGTGCCGACGATCCAATGACGAATCGCCAGAAGCACGAACAGGAACACGAGGAGCGCGCCCAGGTGTCGCGCGGCGCGAGGCTTCGCTGTCGCTCGTCGTGGCGGGAGCGTGACGTCGTTTCGAATCCAGTACATCACGGCGGTCGCCAGAAACGAAAGGAAGGTGAGCGTCACTAGCCCGCTCAAGAGCGCCGAAATAAGGGGCAGCTTGAACAGATAGAACGAGATGTCCCGCCCGAAAAGCGAGTCGCGTGCGCCCAGAGGTACGCCGTTGAGCGCCTTGAGCATATCCAACCAGGACGCGGACGTGGCAACTCCCGTGAGGAATGCGAGCAGCAGGGCCGCCGGCCGAAAGAGCCTGGTGAAAAAACGCGACACGTCGACGTTCACGCCGTCCCCTCGATTGATGTAGAGGACGGGGAAAGCAGCACCAGCCCCGCGCGCCAGCCTCACGTTTCCGTAGAAGTACCCGTAGGCGAATGCAGCGCCGAGGGCGAAGAGGCCAATGCGCCAGCTCAGCGATGTCGAGAACACGGACCGATATCCGATCTCGCCGTACCACAGCCAATCGGTTGCGAAGCTGGCGAGCCACGGAACGAGGATCAGCGCAACGAACAAGGCGCCAATGAGCCACAGCATCGCCCGGCGTACGGATCTTGGCATTGGCGGCAGTCGGCCGGGTCCGGGCCGCTCGAAGGGGGATGTCATCTAGGACCAAAATGCAGACTCTATCAAGCCGCTGCTACCCGTTCGCGACGATTGGTTGGCGACGGTACAGTGTCTGCACAATTGCTGGTATTCATCAAGGAGGATGAGATGCCACGCGGAGACAAATCCAAATACACGGATAAGGAAAAGAGGCAGGAGCAGCACATCGAGGAAGGCTACGAGAGCCGTGGCGTTCCCGAGAAGGAAGCCGAGCGCCGCGCCTGGGCGACGGTGAACAAGGTGCACGGCGGCGGTGAGAAGCGCGGCGGCGGTGGTTACGGCGAACCCGAGAATCACGAATCGATGCGCAAGGGCGGCCGGAAAGGTGGCAAGAATTCCCACAAGAACAAGTAGCCGCACCATTACGGGAAAAAGAAAAGGGCATCCAGCGGATGCCCTTTTTCTATTGGTGGGTTTGCTTCGCTACATCACGACCGCTGGGCAGCGGCTTTCGTGGTGATGATCACAACACCATATGCGGCATCCTGCCCATAGCGGCGAAGTGCAGCGGTTCCCTTGAGCACTGTGATTGCGGAAATCTGTTCGGCGGTCAGCGTGGGAACCTGATCTTTCTCGTAGCGGACTCCGTCGACCACGAACAGCAGCGGAACCTGAGTGGCGGGTGCGACGAGCTGCGAGACCGGTGAAGAGGCCACGGCCTGCGGGGCAAGAGCGCGCTCGGCAACGCAAGCGGTAGATCCGGCGAAGAGGGCGAAGGCGAGTGCAAGACTTGTGATTTTCAAAGTTTCTCCGGGACGGCGACAACCTCATCAGTAAGCATTGGCTGTGCCATCTGCTTTGACCCCCTGAATATGGGGTTAACCTCAGCCGTGTGGGGTTAACCCAGCCGTGGTCCAGATCAGCCCTTCCAAACCCCCTTCGCGACGTCTGGGATGAAGGTATCGAGGCCCTCCGGCGGAAATTCTATCGTTTCCCCCTTCTGGGCGCTCATATAGGCGGTCATAAGGATTTTCACGACCTCCAGACCATCGTCGAAAGTGAGCATGGCCTTCTCACCGCGCAGGAACGCTCGAGTCATGTGTCGATTCTCGGCGGTATAGCCGTAGACGGACGCCTCTTCTGCCACGACGGGCATCAAGCCCATCTCGGCGTTCTGCTTTTCGACCAGATCCTCTCCCGACTTCCCCTGTACTTCCCTGCTGAAAAACATTTTCAGACTGCTGTCGAGCGTGTTCCACGAAAGCGAGTACTCGGGCCCCAGTAGCTCGGCGGAAAGTCTGAGGCCGGCCCCCACGAAGCTCCACGATGTCGTGACCTCGCCAATGAGCGTGTCGCCTGACTCCGATTCGTACTCGATCGTAGCGCGCGCGAAATCTTCAGATGGACGTTTGGTGTAGTCTACTTCTTTGCCCATGGTTTGTGACAGCCGCTTTGCGTATTCGGGTCGACTCCATTTGAGCGAGGCTATGTGCGCGCTGATCCTGCGCGGCTTGATCGAGGAGCGCGGCGAGCCAGGCTTGGTGAGAAGGTGTCGCACGACTTCGACCGAGTGACACATCATGTCGTTGAGCACGCCGCCGCCCTGCATGGCGCCTTGCCAGAACCATGGCATGTGTGGACCGCTGTGCTCTTCGGCAGCGCGCGCCAGGTAAGGTCGGCCCGTAAGAGCGGCCCCGCGCGCCCAGATCAGTTCCCTGCCACGCGTGATGTCGGGCGCGAAAAGCTGGTTTTCGAGATAGCCCGTATTGAGATCAACGCTCTTCGCGAGGTCCGCAACTTTTTTTGCCTCCGCGAAATTTCTGGCGAGCGGCTTTTCGCAGGCGAGACCGCGGAGCTTACCCGCGCCGGACTTAACAGCATCGACGATCTCTTCAATGTTGGAGATGCGCGCGTGGTTGGGCCCGCACAACCAGAGCGCATCGATCGCGGGATCGGCCACCAGATCCCGAATAGACTTGTACGCACGCGCGTCACCCACCTCATGCTCGCGCGCGAGTGCCGCAGTGGAGGCAGCGTTTTTTTCGTTGGGGCTGTACACTCCCCGCACGTCGGCGTCTCGCACCCCGGTGAAGGACTGAATGTGAAAGCGGGCATTGAAGCCGCTCCCAACGAATCCTATCCCGAGTCTTTCACTGCTCATTTCGGATCTCCGTAGTTCTACGACCGATTATTGGGCGGCGGGGTGAGACGAAGCTTCTTCTGATCGAACTTGGCGTAGGTGACGCCAAGTTTTTCGAGGGCGGCTGGTGGGCAGCCATCCCAATTCGGGTTGAATGTGCTGCCGATGTAGCGCAGATCCTTGACGCCAATGCGGCTGGACCAGAATCCGGATGATGTCATGTCGCGGAACCGGTTGAAGAACGCGACTCCATTGGCCATCGAGGCAGGCGCTTTTGCCGGCCAGGCGATGTCGTTCAGGATCTGTTCTCGCTGCTCGGTGGTGGCGTCGGCAAATGCTTTGCCGAATCGACGCGTCGATTCGGAGTCGATCCAAGCGAGCCCCTCGCGCATCCATTTCTGATTGTTCGGCCTGTCCATGAGCGTGAAATCCATGAACTCCAGAACGCCGGCATCGGTCGCGCTGCCCGAGCGCTCATCGCGCGGGATTATCATGTCGGCGAGGACACCAGCGGTGCGGTATTCGGCCGGAGTAAAAAAGCGAGGCGCGAACGATACACCTTCCGCTGTCCGACTGCGCGCGTTCTCGACAAATCGCCAGGCTTTCTCGAGCTCTCTATTTGGAAACACCAGCGCAGCCGCAAGCGGAACGCCCGCGAGGAGCTGGAGGGCATCACGCCGGCTGATTTCCTTCGGTGTGGCCTCTGGGATTTCAGGGGGCACTGCCAGGTTGTTGTCGAGATTTTCAGTTTGCTCAGACATCAGAGTGTCCCCCGCTTCCGTTCCTGGGCAATGAACTCGCTCGTGCGCATTGCGAGCGCGAGAATCGTCCACGTCGGGTTCTTGTCGGCCTGGGATACGAACGGACCGCCATCCGTAACGAAGAGATTTTTCACATCGTGCGCGCGGCAGTTGGTATCGAGCACGGATTTGTCGGGGTCCGTGCCCATGCGAACAGTTCCGAGCTCATGGATGATCGAGCCACCTGTCGCAATGCCATAACCCTTGTTTTGCTCGGGCATCTTGTCGAAGGTGTGGCCTCCGAGCTCGTCCACCAGCGCGCGAAAAGTCTGCTGCATGTGGCGAACCTGATTGTACTCGTTGTCGCTCCACTGCCAGTGAAAACGGAGAACGGGGATCCCGTATTTGTCTTTCACGACCGGATCCAGCTCGCAATAGCTCCTGTCGTTCGGAATCATCTCGCCGCGGCCGGAAAAATATACGTGGGCCCCGTAGTACCGACGGTAGTCGTCCTTGAGCGATTTGCCATAACCACCGCCCGTCGGATACCTCTGAATCCCGCCCATGAAACCGTAGCTTGGAGGATTGAGTCCGCCGCCGACCTCG
>CADDZN010000065.1 GCA_902812375.1 bacterium
GAAGACATTCATGTCATTCGGCTCGGCGAAGTGATTCTTATTCGTGCCGAGGCACTCGCACGACTCAACCGGTTGCCAGAGGCTGTTGCGGAGTACAACCGACTCCGGGTACGCGCGGGTTTGGCTGCTGATCCCACTATCGGTCGGACTCAGGCCGACGTGCTTTCGGCGATCGCACGCGAGCGCAGGCTCGAGTTGGCGTTCGAAGGGGACAGGTGGCCCGACCTCGTCAGAACTGGCGGTGTCGTCTCGGTAATGGGGCTCACGCCACAGCAAGCGTTGCTACCGATCCCGCAGCCAGAGATCGACGTGGCGCCGGGTATTACTCAGAACCCGGGCTATTAGCCTGAGACATCAAAAGCCTGGCAGGTCGACCTGCCAGGCTTTTTGCATCGTGACTACTCGCGCCGCTCGTGTAGTCAGTATTGAGGTCATGCCTCGGAGCACCACTCGCGCGCGGTTCCGTACACCCGGCGGGCTCGGTAGTATTACAGGCTCACCGCGAAACCAAAGCATTGACATAGGGACTTACCTGAAAATGACCTTGCGCGCCCGCCTGGGCTGGGGCCTGTTAGCGATCGCGATGGCGTTGATCGTCCCGCTCGTGCTCTCGCTCAATTCGCTGGAGCACCTCTACGAGACGAGCCGGTTGCTGCGCGACCGCGAGTTCTCGGCGTCGATGCTGCTTGCCTCGTTTCGCGAGCGCACCGACGATACCCGTCGAGCCGAAGACGCTCTTCTCTTCATTCACGATCAGAAGAGTGCCAAGAGGATGCAGAGTGAAATCGATACTCTCGTCACGCTCACCGATTCACTCGACAGATATCGGCTGGGGCTTTCGGCCAACCAGATTCGTGCCTCCCTGGATGCGCTCCGCGGCGCCAGCCGTGACGAGTACGAGCAGGCCTCAGCGGGGCGAGCAGCGGTCGCCGAGATGATCTCGCAGCAGCGAACTCGTCCGGCGATCGCTTCAGTCGATAGCACGCTGGCGGCAAGCGCGGCAACTCTGCGCGGCCGCACGCGTCAACGTGTCGCCGATGCCACCACTGAGACGCTAAACGCGGAGCGGTTGGCCGCGGGTGCGTTGCCCGTCGCGCTGCTCGTGGCGTTCCTGATCGGGCTATGGCTGCTGAGATCCGTTAGCAAACCCGTGTACGAGCTCGAAAAGGGAATGCGCGCCATCTCCGAGGGAGATCTCAGTCACAAGATCGGCATCGAGCCGAACGAGAATGAGGAGTTTGGTCGTCTCGCGGCCAGCTACGAGACCATGGCGCGGCAGCTCGCGGAGCTCGAGCGTCTGCGGGCGGAGTTCGTGAGTGTCGCTTCACACGAGCTGAAGACGCCGATCAACGTAATCATCGGCTACCTGGAGCTCCTTCAGGAAGGTATCTACGGCGAGCTATCGACGGCACAAAAGGATATCCTCAAGACCATCACCAAGCAGGCGAACACACTGACGCGGCTCGTCAAACGGTTGCTGGACATCAGCCGGTTCGAGGCGAGCGGCGGCAAGCTGGACGTCCGCGAAATCGATCTGCGTCGCTTCCTGACCACCCTCGAAAGCTCGTTCTCCGTGCTCGCAAACCAGAGGGATATTGTGTTCACCGTAAACCACGGTGCGGATCTGCCAAGCAAGGTCTACTGGGACGAGGACAGAATCAACGAGGTGCTGGGGAACCTCCTCTCCAATGCTTTCAAGTTCACCTCACGCGGTGGTAAAGTCGGCCTGACCGTCGAGTACGAGGATAACCGGGTGGCCATCACGGTCCGAGACACTGGCGTCGGGATTTCCTCCGAACAACTGCCACACATCTTTGACAAGTTCTACCAGGCCGACAATCAGGCGCAGGCCGCGACAAAGGGCACAGGTTTAGGCCTGGCGATTGCGAAAGAAATTGTCGAGGCACACGGCGGGCGGATAACTGTCGAGAGCCAGGTGGGACACGGAACGACCTTCGTCGTAGTGCTCCCCGCCGAGCCTTCCGGTGTGAGACGGCGGCGCCAGCCCGCGCCCAAGCTCGAGGTAGTTGGATGAAAGGATTCGCAACCATGCAGTCGGTCCTGATACTGGCTGCATGCACAACTGTACCGATATCCACCAGCCCGCAAAGCGATTGGGACCGGACGATGTATTACGCGCGCCGGGATGCCGACGCGGGAAATTATTTTGCCGCCGACCGAGTGCTCGACGAGTACGTGCGAGTTCACCCCGGAACCCGTGAGGCCAGCGAAATCGCGTTCTGGAAGGCCGCCTACATGATCGATCCGGCAAATGGTCGAGGATCGCTACCAGCGGGAATAGCAGCGCTGGATGCATATCTCGCCCAGACCGATTCTTCGGGTCGGTATCGCGATGAGGCGCTTGTGCTACGTCGTACGGCAGCCGCGGCTCTAGAGGCGAACGCAGTTCCCCGCTTGGCCAGTAGCCAAACCGAAGGCGGCCAGCCACAAGCGAGAGACACCGTCAAGGATACGGTTGTCGTCGTAAGCAGGTCGAGGGAAGAGGAGATTGCATCGCTACGCGACCAGCTTGCCAAGAGCAAGGACGAGCTCGCCAAAGTGAGTGCGGAGCTGGAGCGAATCAAGAAAAGGCTGGCGAACCCGGAGAAATGACGTCGCTATCCGACCCGGAATAACTCCAGCGCGCGGGCGTATCGCGCGCCCATGATTTTCCGGATTCCGGCGTTCTCCCGCGAGCTGAGCTCCGGGTCGCGCGCCAGCAGCAGCTCGGCGCTATCGCGCGCTTTCAGGTTCAGCGATTCGTCTCGGATCGGATCGGCGATTCTGAAGGTTGCTTCGCCGCTCTGTTCCTGCCCGAACAGATTTCCCATGCCGCGGAGCCGGAGATCAGCGCGCGCGATCTCGAAGCCGTCATCCGTGTCGGTGAAGATTCGCAGGCGCTCCGCGGCTTCCTCGCCTACGTCTCCAAGGAGGATGCAATAGGATGCTTCCGCCCCGCGGCCGACACGGCCGCGGAGTTGATGGAGCTGCGACAAGCCAAAACGCTCGGGATGCTCGATCAGCATTACCGTCGCGTTGGCGACATCGATGCCGACCTCGATCACAGTCGTCGAGACGAGAATGTCGATTTTTCCGTCCCGGAACGCGCGCATGATTTTCTCGCGCTCATCTGCCGGCACTCGACCATGTATCAGAGCGACTACGCGGCCGGCAAAAGGTCCGGCGGAGAGCTGCTCGTACATAGTGGTGGCGGCCTTCAGATCGGTTTTCTCTGATTCTTCGATCACCGGATACACGACATAAGCCTGCCTTCCCTTCTCCGTCTCGCGCGCCACGAACTGTAACACTCGCTCCCTCGCGGACTCGGGTCTCATCACCGTCGAGATGGGCTGCCTTCCGGCCGGACGTTCGTCGAGAGTGCTCACATCGAGGTCGCCGTAGAGCGTGAGCGCGAGTGAGCGCGGAATAGGTGTCGCGCTCATCAGGAGGATGTCCGGTGAGTCACCCTTTGCCGCTATAGCCGCTCTCTGATCGACGCCAAAGCGATGCTGCTCGTCGATCGTGACGAACCCGAGCTTGCCAAAAACGGCGGCCTCCTGAATCAGTGCGTGAGTCCCTACAACTAGCGCCGGCTCGGCGCGAGCGAGCGTGACGGCCGCACTCTTTCGCTCCGCGCTGCTCAGACTCGCGGTGACCAGAATCGGCTCGATCTCGAGAGGCGCGAGCAATCGCGCGATGGTGCGCGCGTGTTGCTCGGCGAGCAGCTCAGTCGGAGCCATGATCGCCGCCTGATAGCCGTTTTCCATGGCGAGAAGCGCGGCGAACAGAGCGACGATCGTCTTGCCGCTGCCAACGTCACCCTGCAGCAGGCGGTGCATCTTTCTGTCGCTCGTCATGTCTGCGACGATTTCCCGTAGCGCGCCTGTTTGTGCGTTAGTGAGTGTGAACGGGAGCGCTTTCTTGAGGGCAGAGGTGAGCTTGCGACGATTCTCGAAGGCGATTCCTCTGCGCTTCTCTCGTACCAGCGCGTTGGCGCGGCGATGGAGAATGTGAACGAAGAGCAGCTCCTCGAAGGCGAGTCGAGAGCGGCCGAGGTTTCCCTCGGCGATCGAGACTGGGCGATGAACCATTCGCATCGCTTCGCGAAGCGGCGGTACATCGGCGAGGCTCAGGATATCAGCAGGCAGGTACTCATTGAGTAGCGGCAGCAACGTGTCGAGATGCGCGTCGATCACACCCCGAATCACCTTGAAGGAAAGGCCTTCGGTCGCTGGATACACGGCGAGCACGCGCCCACCGTTCACCCCCTGGTCGTCCTTGCCCAGGTGGATGTATTCGCGGGGCTGGAGCTGACGCCCGTGGAAAAACTTCACGGGCCCGGTGAGCAGCATCATGTCGCCCTTCTCGATCGTGCGGTCGAGGAACGGCTGGCCGGGCCACGAGGCTTCAATCATGCCGCTGTCGTCCTTGAGAACTGCCTGGAAGATCCGCAGACCGCGGCGGGTGGGGATGATCCCCTTCGAGATCACTCGACCAATGATCGTTCCGTCCATTCCTGGCTCGAGCGACGCGATCGGACTGATGGTGCTCGCATCCTCGTAGCGTCGCGGAATATGAAAGAGAAGGTCCCGCGCCGTGATGATGCCGAGGCGCCGGAGCGATTCAGCGCGAGCCGGGCCAACACCTTTGAGATAGGTGACCGGCATGTCGAGGTAGACCTTGGAGCGCGCCTCAGTGCCGGCGGGCATTTATCCCTCGAGAACCTCGGTAGCGAAATCGGCTGCATCGAACGCAACGAGATCGTCGGATTTCTCGCCGACGCCCAGAAATTTGACAGGGATGTCGAGTGCTTCGTGCACCGCGACGACGATTCCACCGCGAGCCGTGCCATCGATCTTCGTCACCACGAGCCCCGTGATTGGAATGGCGTCGGCGAACGTTCGCGCCTGCGCCACGGCATTCTGACCGATGGTACCATCGAGAACGAGGAGCGTCTCGTGCGGCGCGCCGGGCAAACGCTTGCCGATCACGCGATTGATTTTTTTCATTTCGTCCATGAGGGAGCCACTGGTGTGGAGGCGTCCGGCGGTGTCAACGATCACCACATCCTTTCGTCGGTTGATTCCCGCATCGACGGCGTTGAACGCGACCGATGCTGGATCGGTCCCAGGATTTGCACCGACGAACTCCGCGCCAGCGCGGTCGGCCCAGGTCTTTAGCTGGTCGATCGCACCCGCGCGAAACGTATCGGCGGCTCCAACCAGCACCGACATCGTATTGCGACGGAGAAGATCAGCGAATTTCCCGATAAAGGTGGTTTTTCCCGCTCCGTTCACTCCAATGACGAGAATCACCGTCGGCGGCGTATCGGCCTGTAGAACACGCGGGTCGCTGTTGCCCGCGAGCAGAGCGTCCGTGATCGCCTTCCTGAGCGCGGCGAAAAACTCATCCTGGGTTCTGATGAAGCCGCGGCGCGCGAGCGTCTCTATCTCCGAGACGAGTCGCATTGTCGTCGGAACTCCGAAGTCTGCCTCGAGCAGAACCTCCTCGAGCTCCTCGAGTGATCCCTGAATGGCGCCGGCGCGGGCGATCGCTCCGACATCGGTTAGCGCTATGTCCTTTATTTTCGTCCAGAGCGAGCGTGCTGGAAGATCGCCCGCGCGTCTTATAATCCTGCCTGGCATTTCTTGGCTGATTGAAGTCAAAAAAAAACCCGGACGCCTGGTCCGGGTTCAAGATAAGTCCTGCAACCTACCGGCGTCGCTACTCGTCCGAGTTCGCGACGTGCGCTTCGCTCAGGCTCGCCAGGGTCTGGTTGCGCATCCTCTGGAAGAGCGCGCGCTCGTTTGCTGGAATGGGTTCGCCGCCCCTGCTCTGGAGCGCGAGCTTGGGATTCCGGGCGACACCGTCCACGCGAATCTCGAAGTGGAGATGTGGGCCAGTCGCCCAGCCCGTCATGCCGACGAATCCGATCGTCGAGCCCATCGCTACGTGCGTCCCGCGTTTAATGCCTTTGGCGAAGTTCCGCATGTGCCCATAGCGGCTCACCATTCCGTTGCGGTGCCGGATATCGATCATGTTTCCATACCCGCCCTTCGTGCCGGCAAAAATAACGACGCCGTCGCCAATCGCTCGCACCGGCGTGCCCATCGGGGCGGCGTAGTCAGTGCCCGTGTGGTTGCGCCACTCGCCAAAGATCGGGTGCTTCCGAGCGCCGAAAACGCTGCTGATTCTGCGGAACGCCACGGGAGCGCGGAGAAACGCAGCGCGCAGCGACATGCCGCTCGCGTCGTAGTACTGCGCGCTGCTTCCACCGTCCGGCGCGTCGAAGTGAATCGCCTCGAGAGGATTATGGCTATTCGATAGCGCGAGTCGGGCACCCAGAATCTTGTTGACGATGATCGCGCCATTGGGCTTCTGCAGGCGCTCGACGAGAATGTGGAACTTGTCGCCCTGCGTCAGGTCGCGACTCATGTCGACCTTGTACTCGAAGATATCGGCAAGAGACCACGCCAGTTGATGCCGCGCGGAGGGTGGCAGAACACCGACGCCACTCTCGTTCAGCGCATTGTAGAGGCTGGATTGTATGACGCCGGCAATCGCGAGCGTATCGACGAGGTCTTTGTTCGTCGCCTCGACCACGAGCGGGCTAAGGAGAAAATCCGCGGGCTCGAGGCCCGGGCGCGTCACTACCACCGGGTCCATCGCAAAGACCTGTCGGCGATCGAGGGTGGGTGTAAGCCAAATGGCGACCGCTCCGAGGGTCGCCACTATTGCATAGCCGAGTGGTCTTACGCGTGCCTGCTTCAATCCATCTGTCTCCGAATAAACGTCGGGATCTCCATGTCACTCAGATCCTGCTCTGGAGACGAGCGATCCCTCTCTGGTGTCACAACTGGATTACTGGTGGGAGTATTTCTTCGCGGAAGCTCGAGAGGAGCGACGCGCGAGGAGCCATTTCCTCTCACCGGTCGGAGAGGAATCACAGGGGCGCCGCGCACGAGCGGCGCAGCGGGCGCGACGACGTTTTGTGGCTGGCTGGAAGTCGAGCCAGGGCGATCGAAGCCGGTCGCGATGACTGTTACTCTGATCTCGCCCTGCATTGCCGGCTCGTGAACTGCTCCGAAGATGATTTCGGCGTCTTCTCCGACGGCGTCGTGGATGATCTCGTTGATCTGGTGGACTTCACCGAGGGTGAGGTCGGCGCCGCCGGTGATATTGACGAGGACGCCGGTCGCGCCGGAGACCGACACGTTGTCGAGTAGCGGACTGGCAATCGCCTGCTGGGCGGCTTCGACGGCGCGATTCTCACCGCGGCCGACGCCGGTGCCCATGAGAGCGGATCCGCCTTCCTGCATGACGGTGCGAACGTCGGCAAAGTCTACATTGACGAGTCCGGTGACGCTAATGAGCGAGGAGATTCCCTGAGTAGCATGGAGAAGAACTTCGTCGGCCTTTTTGAGGGCGTCCTGGAACGGAATTCCCTTGCCTACGACTGCAAGCAAGCGCTCGTTCGGGACCACGATCATCGTGTCGACGTTTTTCCGCATCTCGGCGATGCCGAGCTCGGCTTGGCGCATGCGCTTGCGGCCTTCGAACAGGAATGGCTTGGTGACGATGCCGACTGTCAGGGCACCGGCTTCACGAGCCAGCTCGCAAAGGACGGGTGCGGCGCCCGTTCCAGTTCCGCCACCCATGCCGCAGGTCACGAAAACGAGGTCGGCGTTGTGCATCGCGCGCGCGACTTCCTCTCTGTTTTCGTCGATGGCCTGCTTCCCGATCTCCGGCCGCGCGCCTGCACCTAGGCCGCGAGTGAGCTTTTTACCGATCTGGATCTTGACGTCAGACTTGGAATTGAGGAGCGCCTGGGCGTCGGTGTTGACCGAGATGAACTCCACGCCTTCGAGATGCTCTTCGATCATTCGATTGACGGCGTTTCCACCTCCCCCACCGACGCCGACGACTTTCATCCGGGCGTTCTGTGAGGTGTTCTCCTCGAATTCGAATATCATCGGGTCGGAAACTCCGCCACTGCGTTGGGTGTGGAAAAAAAGCTCGCGCTAGTATACGGCAGTTGTTCTGTTCGTACCATAGGCAAAGACGAGCGGGCGCGAAAAAAACTACATCGCGTGTCAAGCGAGTTATCCACACTCTCCTTTCGCTCCGCAGCTTTATGATTTTTTCATAGTGCGGGCTGTGAGCATGCGCTTCTTTGGCTTTTGTGCGCGGGGTCGGCGAGGGGTGTCCTCTTCGGCGCTACGCTCGCTTGGTCGGAGCCGCTAACGACGCTCACTCGCTCCGCTCGTTCGCGCGTCTCCTCCTCGCGCTCGCTTTGGAGAGCGCCTGCGAGGACACCCCTCGCCTCCCGGGCACAGATCTCTAAGAGCGCGCTCATAGCCCTCCCACCTATGGGCAAATCCGAGCGCGCCTAGTGAGAGAGTGGATAATCGCCTCCGCGTGCAGGCGTCGGCGCGTTGCGCCGCGCGCGCGACAGCGCGCGTGCAGTTGGTCCGGATGCGAGCGGAGAAGGCGTCGAGAGTGTGCGTGCGACCCGATGTGCGGCGCGGAATTTCCGGCCTAGCATGTCCGCCTGCGGCGGACGCAGCTACGGAACCTGTGGGGAAGGAGGGCGAGGGTGTCGTCGGAGGGGCACCCGCAGCAGAATCCCGATCAGGTGTGCGCCTCGGCGCACACCTGATCGGGATTGTACGAGGACACTGCCCCGCAGACGATACCCTCACCCGACTGACCGCGCAGCGATCCAAAAATGCGCGCACGCCGAGAGAGCAGAAGGCTAAAAGAAATCCTCGAGCCAGACTTTGAGGCGCTTCGTAAAGCGATCGACGCCCGCTCCGGCGAGCGCTCTGTGCTTACTCGACGGGGAGAAGTCCGCCGCCGCGCGGTGAGCGCCGTACATTGCGAGGCCTACCGCGGTGGCGTAGCGCGGAGCATCTACCGAATCCGCCAGACCGCCGATGTTCTCCTCCGGAGAACCGATTCTTACGCCAGTCCCAAAAACATCGGCCGCGAGCTCCGCTACGCCCTGCATCGCCGCCGCCCCGCCCGTGATCACCACTCCACCATTCAGCCGCTGCGCGTAGCCCGCGCGCTGAATCTCGCTCAGCACCAGATTGAATATCTCGTCCATCCGCTGATGAATGATGTGCGCGAGAACTTCGCGCGGGATGTGTCGCTCACCCTGCGCGACGGTGCTCGGAAGCTGGATCACGTCACCCGGCTCAACCAGCGGCTCGTACGCGCAGCCGTAACGCTCCTTCAACCGCTCGGCGTCCGCCTGCGTAACGCCGATCCCCTGCACTATGTCGCTCGTGACGTTGTTGCCGCCGTAATTCACGGTGCCCAAATGGCGAATCTTCCCCTCGTGAAAGACCGCAATGTCGGTGGTGCCAGCGCCCATCTCCACGAGAGCGACACCGAGCTCCTTCTCGTCCTCCGTCAACACGCTGAGCGCGCTCGCGAGCGGTTCCAGCACCAACTCCCGCACGCGGTACCCTGCTTTCTCCACCGACTTGCGCAGGTTCATCGCCGGCGAAGCGCCGATCGTGACGAGATACATCTCTGTCTCGAGGCGCGTGCCGATCATTCCAATCGGGTCGCGTATGCCCTGGTTCTTGTCGACTGAATATTCCTGCGGAATTGCATGGAGAAGCTCGCGGTCCTGTGGAATTGGCTGCGCGCGGGCGACATCGTTCGCGCGATCCACGTCGGCCTTCGAGATTTCGTCCCCATTTACCGCGACGATGCCCTTGCTGATCATCGCGCGAACGTGCTCGCCGGCAATCCCCGCGTAGATCGTGTCGACCTTGACGCCAGCCATTCGCTCGGCATCCTCGATCGCCTTCTTGATTGAGCGGGTCGTCTCCTCGATGTCGGAGACAACCCCACGGCGCAATCCGGTGGTACGGGCCTGGCCAACGCCAAGAATCTTGAGCGTCGGTGTGGTCTTCCTCTCGCCAACCGCCTCGGCAATTACCGCGGTCGTCTTGGCAGATCCGATGTCCAGACCAGCGATGATGCGTTCCGGATTCATTGCAGCCTTGCGATCACCTGATCGCGATAACGTAAATCGAGCTCTCCGACGTGTGCCTGCCGGCGAGCGAGGTCTCTTTCAACCGGAAAGATATCGGCAAGCCGCTCGACTGACAGGTCTAGCGGAAGGCGCACCCGCAAAGTTTCCCCGCCAATGTTCAACGAATCGTTTCCCGAGCCCGTGGTGAGTGCTCCGTGGGAAAGCGTCAGCAGAATCTCGTCTCGCCCAGTGCGCCTCACGTCCTCGATGCGGGCGAATAGCTTTGGCTCGGCGTTGCGAATAGCTCCAACGAGCTTAAGAAGAACCGGATCGCGTGTCGCAACAATGGGCAGGTCGAGATTCGTTCGCGCCGGGTCGATCGGGAGCTGCCGCCCGAGCGAATCATATGGCAGAAGTCCGGCCGCGCTCTGGATGAGCGCTACGGGCTGATTCTCCCGTACCGTCACCACCAGCGTGCCCGGCATTCGTCGCGTGATGGTTACGTCCGAGACCTGCGGGTGATTGAGCACGCGTTTGCGCAACGGCTCGAGATCGTCCCACAGGGACATCAGAGTGTCCGCCTTTAGGCGACCGAGGACGTCAGCGGGCTGAAGATATCGCAGTCCGCGGATCTCCACGGATCGCACACGAAAGAACGCCATTTTGCGCGCGCTCGCTCGGACTCCCCATCCCGCGGCCATGATAACCCCGGCGAGAAAGAGCATCCCCAATATTTTCCAGCCGGGCCTGTGCAAGCGCTCGAGCACTGTCACTTGGCGTGCTCCTCGAGCCGCTCGATCAGCTCAGGACCCGTGCGAGTGATGTCTCCCGCGCCAATTGTGATCACGACATCCCCTTCGCGCACGAAGCTGGCGAGCGCTGATGCGAGATCGGCGCGCGTGCCCTGCCAGGTTGCGGGACGCCCCGCACGAGTCATCGATGCTGCAACGAGGTCAGAGGTGATCCCGGCCATCGGCTTTTCGCGCGCTGGATAAATCTCGGCCAGAAAAACGACGTCTGCCTTTGCAAGCGCCTCACCAAAAGCTTCGGCGAAGTCACGCGTTCGCGAAAAGAGATGCGGTTGGAATGCCGCGACGATCCGCCGGCCTGGGTAAGACGCGCGCGCCGCCTCGAGCGTCGCCTCTATCTCGGTTGGGTGATGTGCGTAATCATCTACGATCGTGACACCCCGCACCTCGCAAAGACGCTGAAAGCGACGCTCGACGCCGCCGAACTGAAGCAATCCGTCGCGCATCGAATCGAGCGTCACGCCAAGTGCGAGGCCCGTGCCTATCGCGGCAAGGGCGTTCTGCACATTGTGAGCGCCGGGTACTCGCAACGCAATCTCGCCAAGGCGTTCCGCGTCGTAAGAAACGGAGAAGTTGGTCGAGTGTCCGATTGATCTGATATCGGTGGCGATGAGGCGCGCGTCCGGTGACTTGAGTCCATACCGAATCACCTCGGCACTCGCCGGCAGATCGAGCGCATTGGCGCCGGAATCGTCGGCGCACAGAACAACGACAGCAGCGCCACGGACGAAGCGCGAAAACGTGTCGGTGATCTCCTCGAGGTCGCGATAGATATCGAGATGGTCCGCTTCGACGTTCGTGACGACGGCGATCGTCGGCGACAGAGTGAGAAAGGATCGGTCGTACTCATCGGCTTCAACCACGAATAACTCGTCCGACTCGTAACGCAGGTTTCCCTTCCATTCCGCGACGCGCCCGCCGGCAAGGCCCGTTGGATGCAGTCCGGCAGACGCGAGGGCCGCGGTGGTCATCACCGTTGTCGTGGTCTTGCCATGAGTGCCGGCGACGCCGACCAATTTCCCGCCCGCTACGGCGCGACCAAGCGCCTCCGCGCGTCGCGTGACCGGAATCCCCAGCTCGCGCGCCCGCACGAGCTCCGGGTGTTCCTTCGGCATTGCGGACGTCACGATCACTTCGCGCGCACCATCTACATGGGCGGGATCGTGCGAGGGA
>CADDZN010000066.1 GCA_902812375.1 bacterium
ATATTACGCTCGACGGACTTAGCTTCGGTGCGGGCAGCGTCCCGCAGGAGGCGGTGCGCAATACTCGTGTCGTTACGAGCACTTACGATGTCGCGCGTGGCCAGTTCACCGGCGGGCAGGTCGCGTCGACGACGCGGGGCGGTACCAATAACCTGCAGGGTGCTTTTAGCTATTCGCATCGCGACCCAAATCTCGAATTCGCCGACGACAGTAGCGCGGCGTTCGGACAGGAGTACACCCAGAATCAGGTAAACCTTGGCGCGGGTGGACCACTCCTCAAGGACAAGTTGTTCGCGTTTGGTGCGCTCTCGTTCTCCCGTCGCACGGATCCGTTGCTGTCACTCCTCGCGGCCGATCCCCTGACTCTGGAGCGGCTGGGTACCAATCCCGATTCAGTCAACAGATTCCTCGACGTCGTCCAGAGGTTCGGCCTCCCGCTTACTTCGCCTCTCGCGCCCGATCAGCGCCTGAACGACAACACGTCCGCCCTGGTGCGCGTCGACTACAATCTTGCCGACGATCATTCGTTGATGCTGCGCGGCGACTGGCGCGGGAATACGCAACTCGGCTCGCGCTTGAATGCGTTGTCCCTTCCGCACACCGGGGGAAACCTCAAAGGATCTGGCGGTGGAGGGATGATGACGCTGACATCCCACATGGGAATGTTCATCAACGAGCTGAGAGGATATCGATCCGTCGACAACCGCAATACGGCCGGATATCTCTCGGTTCCGGACGGCCGGGTGGTTGTGGCGTCGGTTCTGGAGGACGGCACTAGCGCAATATCGACGCTTCAGTTCGGCGGCAATCCATCGCTGCCGCAATCAACACACTCCAGTCTGCTCGAGGCCAGCGACGAGATCTCACGCCTCACGACTGCGGGCGGTCACCGGTTCAAATTGGGTGGCCTCATCAACGAGCAGAGAAGTTCGGTGGGGTTCGTGCCCAATTCTTTCGGGACGTTCACCTTCAATTCTCTGGCGGATTTCGATGCAGGCGTGCCGACGCAGTTCACGCGCACTCTCTTCGCTCGCGATCGTCAATCCGCAACCGATAATCTCGCCGTTTACCTCGGCGATTCCTGGAGAGTAAAACCACAGTTCCAGATGATTTACGGTATGCGGCTCGAGGGCTCGCGCTACCCGGACAAACCGGATTACAACCCTGATGTTGAAGCGACTTTCGGGCGACGGACCGACAATCTTCCGTCGGAGACACACGTGAGCCCACGAGCGGGCTTCACCTGGTTCGTCGGTGAGTCTCAGTTCGGGCCACCGCCCCTCACGGTCCGCGGAGGTGTTGGCGAGTTCCGTGGTACGTCGCCAACTCAGCTCTTTTCGACGGCGCTCAACGCAACGGGTCTTAACAATGGCCAGTCTCTGCTCACGTGCGTCGGCGCCTCGGCGCCGACACCCGATTGGGCCGCCTATCTGAATGACCCATCGACGATTCCGACCACGTGTAACGGCGGTACGCCGACATTTGCTAATCAGCGACGGAACGTGACAGTGTTCGATCCGAACTTCGAGGCGCCCCGTGCCTGGCGCGCTTCGCTCGGCATTAGTCGGCGCTTCTGGGACCGTTATTCATTTTCGGTTGACGCAGGATACGCTCGCGGCGTAGCGCAAACCGGCCAAACTGACATCAATCTCAACACCACGCCCAGGTTTACCCTTGCAAATGAGAACAACCGTCCGGTGTACGCGCCTGCAACGTCGATCATTCCGTCGAGCGGCGCGGTCTCCGTATTCGGCTCGAGACTCCATCCGGAGTACGGTGTCGTAAGTCAGATCGAATCGAATCTGGGCTCGAGCACCAAGCAGCTCACGCTTGGTCTCAACGGGATAACTACCAAAGGAATTCTCCTCAACGCCTCGTACACTCTTACGAGCTCGTTCGATCAGTCGGAGGGGTTCTCGCAGGGAACTGTGCAAGGCTTCGGAGGAACGCCGGGATCGACCGCGGGAAATCCAAATCTTTCCGAGTGGGGACGCAGCGACAACGCGCGCCGTCATGCGCTGCTTGCGACTATCACCTATCCGATCAAGCCTGCATTCGAGCTGACAGCAATCGCTCGCGCAACCTCCGGGAGCTACTACTCGCCAATGGTGAGCGGCGACATCAATGGCGACGGCCGCGCAAACAATGATCGCGCATTCGTGTTCGACCCCGCCGTTGCACTTCAACGAGGTGACACCGCCGTGGCAAACGGCATGACTCGACTCCTTGCAAACACCTCGCCGCGGGCCCGGGACTGTCTGCTCGCGCAGGTGGGGAAAGTGGCGTCGCGCAGTACGTGCTCTAGTCCGTGGTCGCCGTCGCTCGACCTCCAGGCCAACATCCGCCCGGCTGGGTTCGGACTCGATCGCAGACTGACTATTTCCATCACCGCAGTGAATACGTTGACGGGCCTCGATCAGCTTCTGCACGGAAGCGACAATCTGCGCGGATGGGGGCAGCCCTCCTTTCCCGACCGCACTCTGCTTTATGTGCGCGGCTTCGATCCCGCTTCACAGAGCTACCAATACCAGGTCAACGAGCACTTCGGTGTCACGACAGGCAACCGCAATGCGTTCCGCATCCCGTTTCAGCTCGCGGTGCAGGGGCGGCTCACGCTGGGGACCGATCCAGCTCGCCAGCAATTCAACAACGTTATCGGGGGCGGTCGTGGGCGTCTGAGCGCCGATGCCTTGAAGGCGAGGATGACGCGTCTCGTGCCCAACGCATTTCTCGACATCATCGCTGTGAACGACTCAGCGAAGCTGGAGCTCACAGCCGAGCAGATCTCGAAGCTTCAAACGGCTGGCGATGCGTTCAAGGTGAAAGCCGACTCACTCGTCGACAAAGTCGCCGACATGCTTGCAGACACCACGGTGAAGACGCCCGACCCAATGACAGTCTTCGCCAAACTTCAGCCCTCAATGGCGGAAGGGCGAAAACTCGCCACGCAGGCGATCAACGATGCCAAGGCGATCCTCACGCCCGCCCAGTGGGCGAAGGTGCCAGAGAACATCAAGACGCCAGGTCTGCGTCGTGGCGAAGGACAAGGCGGCCGTTTTGGCGGAGGTCCGGGCGACTAGCGTGCACAGGTAGTGCAGGGGTATTCTCCGTCCTTTCCAACCCTCGTCACTACGCCCATGAAAGGCTGCTTTCGCCGAGTAGGATGTCTGGTCCTCGTTATTGCCCTGGTGTGCGCATGGTACTGGTACACGCACCTGCGCCAACCCACTGCCGGCTCCCCCACGGCGTCGACGACAACAGCGGCCGCGCTCACTCCCGAGTGGCAGCCGCTCTCCCAGGCCGACGCGGACCGCGGGCGAGTTGCGGTTGAATCACTCGCGCAGCGATCGGGGCCGGTCTTTGCGAATCTGAGCGCGGCCGAGGCGGCGTCGTACATCTTTCTGGTGGTTGCGAAACAACTTCCACCGTCTGCCAAGAACGTCGAAGCCTCCATCAAAGGCGATCGCCTTTATGTTCGGTCAGAAGTCGATCTCAAGGATTTTGGCGGTGCCGGACAACTTGGCACTCTCGGAATGCTCCTCGGCTCCCGAGATAGTGTTCTCCTCGGCGGAACTATCCACATGCTCAAACCTGGCTTGGGCGAGTTTCTCGTACAGGACGTGAAAATTGGGCGGCTGCAAATTCCGCAGAGTCTCGTTCCGCGCCTGATCACCGAGATGAAGAAGCATGGGAAACAAGTTCCGGGAATCGCGCCGAATGGCCTCCCGATGGTGATGCCTGTTTACATTTCAGATGTGAGGATAGGCGACGGAAAGATCACACTCTATAAGAGTGTCCGATGAGCCGGCGGATCCTTGTCGTCGATGACGAGCAGGGAATCCGTGCGGCGCTTGGGCAGCTTCTGGAATACGAGGGCTACGAAGTCCGCACGGTGGCGAATGCCGCGGACGGGATAGAGGAGTACAAGAAGTTCCGTCCTCATCTGGTCTTCCTCGACGTGAAGATGGCGGGGATGGACGGTATGGAGGCCCTCAGGAAGATCCGCGAGCTCGACCCCAACGCGATCGTCGTGATGATCAGTGGGCACGCGACGATCCGCACCGCGGTGGAAGCAACCCAGCTCGGCGCGTATGAGATCCTCGAGAAACCCCTCGATACCGACCGCATTCTCGTGATGCTCCGGAACGCGCTATCGCATCTGGATCTACAGGAAGAGAACGCGCGCCTGAAACAATCGATCGATGCGCCGTTCGAGATCGTAGGAAAGACTCCGGTGATGCGCGCGCTGATGGAAAAAATCGAGAAAGTCGCGGCGACGCCCGCGCGTGTTTTGATCACGGGCGAAAACGGCACCGGAAAAGAGCTGGTGGCGCGAGCACTTCACCGGCTATCTCCGCGCGCGAACAAGCCTTTCGTGGAGGTGAACTGCGCGGCTATTCCAGGTGAATTGATCGAGAGCGAGCTGTTCGGCCACATCAGGGGCTCGTTCACAGGTGCAGTGGCGGATCGCGCCGGCAAATTCGAGCAGGCGCACAAGGGGACGTTATTCCTCGATGAAGTCGGCGACATGAGTCTCGCAGCGCAGGCAAAGGTTCTACGCGTGCTTCAGGACAACGTGATCACGAGAATCGGTGGCGCGAAGCCAATCTCGGTCGATGTGCGCGTTATCGCGGCCACCAACAAGACACTAGAGAGTGAGATCGCCGCTGGCAAATTCCGGGAAGATCTGTACTACCGGCTGAATGTCGTGCCCATCCACGTTCCGCCACTTCGCGAGCGGAGGGAAGATATTCCCATGCTGGCGCAATATTTCGCCGCGACGCTGTCGGCGCGTGAAGGAATTCCGCCGCGCACCTTCACCGCAGACGCACTGGAGCGATTGAGTGCGCTCGATTGGCCCGGAAACGTTCGAGAGCTCCGAAATACCGTCGAGCGCCTCCTGATTCTTGCGCCGGACAACCAGATCTCGGCGCGCGACATCGATCGGTTGTCCGGCCAGCGCGTGCTCGACGACGCGGGTCTCGCCACGCTCACGCAATGCCGGACATTCGAGGAGTTCAAGGACGCAGCCGAGCGGGCGTTTCTGCTCAACAAGCTGCGTGAGTTCGATTGGAACGTGTCCGAGACGGCGCGTGCCGTAGAAATGCCGAGGTCAAACCTGTACAAGAAGATCGAGCGCTATTCGCTGTCGCGCGAGCACAGCTAGCGGGATGCGGGATGCGGGATGCGGCACGTCGGTGGCGGGGAATACCTACGAAACCAATACTAAATGAAAAAGTTCAGCAACTTCGTTGGCGGGAAATGGGTCGGGCCCGAATCGGGCGAATACTTCGACAACCGCAACCCGGCTGATCGCGGCGACGTGATCGGAAAGTTTCCGCTCTCGGACAGGCGCGACGTCGACCGTGCTGTCGAGAGCGCGAGGCACGGCTTCGAGAAGTGGCGGCGCACCCCTGCGCCAGCGCGCGGCGATGTGTTGCGCACGGTTGGCGACATCATGGTCAAGCGCAAGGAAGAAATCGCCGACGCGATGACCCGAGAGATGGGCAAACCGTTGACCGAGACACGCGGCGACGTGCAGGAGGGAATCGATACGGCATACTACGCAGCGAGTGAAGGCAGGCGCCTCTTCGGGAAGACGGTGCCGAGCGAGCTGCGGAACAAGTGGGCGATGAGTTTTCGACGGCCGATTGGTGTCGCGGGGCTCATCTGCCCCTTCAATTTTCCCATGGCGATTCCAACCTGGAAAATGTTTCCGGCGCTACTCTGCGGAAACGCCGTCATCTTCAAGCCAGCGGAAGACGTTCCGCATACGGGAACCTTGCTGGTCGAAATCCTGCTCGACGCGGGCCTTCCACCCGAAGTCATTCAGCTTGTGCACGGGATGGGCGAGCACGTTGGGGTGGCAATCGTAGAGCATCCGGGCATTCCTCTCATCTCTTTCACTGGCTCAACCGACACGGGCCGTCTGGTGGGCGAAACGTGTGGGAGGCTGCACAAGCGCCTGTCACTCGAGATGGGCGGGAAGAACGCGCAAATCGTGATGGACGACGCGGACCTGGACTTGGCGCTCGAGGGCGCACTCTGGGGGGCATTTGGCACGACGGGGCAACGTTGTACCGCTACCAGTCGTCTTATCCTACAGAAGAAGGTGCACGACAAGTTCCTCGGCATGCTCGAGGACCGTACGAAGGCGCTCAAGCTGGGCGACGGCAGGAAGAAAGGCACCGACATCGGGCCGCTCATCAATGAAGACGCGCTCAGGAAAGTGGAGATGTACATCGATATTGGCGAATCGGAAGGCGCGAAGCTGCTGACAGGCGGCGAGCGATCCGACAAACTTTCCAAAGGCAACTTCTTCGAGCCCACGATTTTCACGAACGTCAAAGCGGGTAGTCGGATCGAGCAGGAAGAAATCTTTGGACCGGTGCTTTCGGTGGTGAGAGTGAAGGACGCGGACGAAGCCTTTGCGGTTAACAACGATGTGAAGTACGGGTTGTCGTCATCGATCTACACGCGCGACGTCAACATCGCGTTTCGAGCGCTCAATGAGCTCGACAACGGGATCACCTACGTGAATGCGCCGACCATTGGCGCAGAGGCTCATCTCCCCTTCGGCGGCGTCAAGCAGACGGGCAACGGACACCGGGAAGGCGGCTGGGAGGTTTACGAGTTCTACTCGGAGACCAAGGTTGGCTACGCGGACTTCTCGGGGACTCTCCAGCGCGCGCAAATCGACACCTATCTCGGAACGCCGGACTAACTCTAGCGGTAAATAGACGTACCATGGATGCATATGAACACAAACGCGCTCATGCACTAGAGCTCGCAAACCAGCGGCGAAAAAACAGCAAGCTCGCCTTTTTCGTGCACTGGGCCAAAATCATGATCGTCTCCCTCGCGCTCTTCGTGGTGATTCGCGCCTTTGGAGTGGAGGCCTACAAGATCGCGAGCGGCAGCATGGAGCACACGCTTTTCGAGGGCGATTTTCTGCTCATCAACAAGCTCGTCTATGGGGCAGGTATACCTGGCAGCGGACGTAAGCTCCCGGCGCTGCATCCGCCGAGGCGAGGCGACGTGATCGTGTTCACGTATCCGGTGGATCCGCGCCTCAATTACGTCAAGCGCATCGTCGGCATTCCGGGTGACACGCTGGAGATGCGCAATGCGCTTCTCATCCGGAACGGCCAGCCGGTGAACGAGGACTACATTCAGCGGACGCCGTCCGAGGCCGACGAGCCTGACGAGGATTTCCGCTGGCAAAAGGCGTATCTCGTGGGGCGCGCGAAGATCTCGGACTACACTCCGTCGCGTAACAATTGGGGTCCGTTGGTCGTCCCTTCCCATGACTACTTCGTCCTCGGAGATAATCGCGACAACTCGTCCGATTCGAGGTATTGGGGCTTCGTGGCCGACTCACTTGTGCGCGGCCAGCCGATAGTAGTCTATTATAGCTACGCGCCCGAAACTGGAGACCGGCTGGACTGGCTGACCCATCTCCGGTGGAAGCGCTTTGGAGAGATCGTTCACTAGCGATCTCTCGTTCTCGAGAGGATGATGCTATCGCTATGAAGGCTTCGGCGAATCGGAAATCGACCGTCGACGAAGGATCGCTCGATCAGTATCTCAGGGACATCAGCGTCTTTCCCCTCATTACTCGCGAGAAGGAAGTGGAGCTCGCGCAGCGCATCCGGAAGAACGATCAGGATGCACTCGACACCCTGGTCCGGTCGAACCTGCGCTTCGTCGTGTCCGTCGCGAAGAAGTACCAGAATCAGGGCGTATCCCTTTCAGATCTGATCAACGAAGGGAATCTCGGGCTCATTCGCGCCGCCCACAAATTCGACGAGACCAAGGGAATCAAGTTCATCTCCTACGCGGTGTGGTGGATCAGGCAGTCGATTCTACAGGCGCTCGCGGAGCAGTCCCGCATTGTGCGCGTGCCTCTGAATCGCGCTGGTACTTTGCACCGAATCGGAAAGAGAGCGAGCAGCCTGTTACAGGAGCTGGGTCGCCAGCCGACGAATCTCGAGATCTCGGAAGGGATGGACATCAGCGAGGACGAAGTCGCGAAGACGATGATGATCTCGCAGGTGCATCTCTCGCTGGACGCGCCGATGACGCCGGGTGAGGATAATCGCCTGCTCGATTATCTGCCGGACAATATGAATCCCACGCCGGACGAGATCACCTTCGAGAAGGCGTTGTCGGAGGCGATCGAGGAATCGCTCTCGTCGCTCAAGGAACGGGAATCCAAGATTCTCCGGCTGTACTTCGGGCTTGATGGAGCCGATCCAATGACGCTCGAGGACATCGGTACGCTGCTCCAGATCACGCGTGAGCGTGTGCGGCAGATCAAGGAGAAGGCGCTGCTCAAGCTGCGTCATAATTCACGCCGGCGATCCCTCGAATCATTTCTCGGCTAGGAGCGACGGAACGTGACGAGCTATGAGTTGGCATGTCTGCTCACAGCCTGCGTATCGCTGAGTGGTTGCGCGAGCTCGTCCGCGTCAACTCCGGAACGGACTGGTAGAGTCGTTGCAGTCACTGCTTCGCAGGTCGTCAAATCGTACGAGCCGGCTGGCTCGAACAGCGTGATTGTCGACGCAGCCCCGGAGAAAGTGCTCGAAGCGCTGAGGTCGGCTTATTCAGATCTTGGGATCGAGGTAAAGCTGTATGATCCGACGCACGGACAGGTTGGAAACCGGAACTTCACGCGGAGCTACCGCCTCAGCGGCCAGCCATTGAGCAGGTTTATCGGTTGCGGTACCACGATGACTGGTGAAGCCGCCGACAGCTATCGGGTGACCATGGCGCTGCTCTCGCAAGTCACGCCGGAGAACGGTCGGTCTCGAGTGCAGACCTCGCTTACCGGCGCCGCTCAGGATATCGGAACCAGCGACGAGCGCGTTTCATGTCTCAGTAGAGGGCTGCTCGAGGCGCAGGTAAATGAGCTCGTGTCGCGGCGGATCGCGGGCTAAGCGCGAGTCTGTCGCGTTGCTCCCTCTTTAGTAGTTGCCTCTATGGCGGATGCGATTACGATCAGAGCGGCGACGCGTGGTGATGCGCCCGTATTGTGCGAGCTCTTGCGGCAACTCGGCTATCCTGCTGAAGAATCCGAGATTCCTGGCCGTCTCGAAGCTCTAGCCAATTTCCCCTGCGCGGCTGCGTTCGTTGGAACCAATGGGTATGGTGAAGTCATTGGCTTGGCGACAGCGCACCTTTTTCCCTCGATACATGACAACGATCCCGTGGCGTGGCTGACGACGCTCGTCGTCCTGGAAGATGTCCGCGGCGCGGGGATCGGCTCTGCACTCGTGCGTTACGTCGAGCAGTGGGCGACGCGGAATGGTGCGAAGCGAATCTCAGTGACGTCGGGGGCGCAGCGAACGGCGACGCACGAGTTCTATCTCAGGCGCGATTACGAGAAGACCGGACTCCGTTTCACCAAGAAACTCGGCGAGACGGCAAGCTAAGACGGGAGGCGAGATATTTCGCCGGCCGTTGCCTTCTAGTCTGCCCGACACAGTTAAATTTCCGCTATGGCCCAACAAGCTTCCTTCGACGTTACGACCGGCGTCGACCTCCAGGAGGTCGACAACGCCGTCAATCAGGCGCAAAAAGAGATCTCCCAGCGCTACGACTTCAAGGGATCGCCCGCGACGATCGAGCTCAATCGCACGGAGGGCAAAATTTCTCTGACCGCAGAGAACGACTACAAGATGCAGGCGCTCTGGGATGTGCTTCAATCGAAGTTGATCAAGCGCAGCGTGCCGGTGAAGAATCTCGAGCCCGGCGAGATCAAACCTGCGGGCGGAGACACGGTGCGGCGCGACATCGCGCTCAAGATGGCTCTCGACGGTGATACAGCGAAGAAAGTCGCCGCTGCAATCAAGGAAGCGAAGCTCAAAAAAGTCCAGGCGGCAATCCAGGGCGACCAGGTGCGCGTGACCTCTCCTTCGCGCGATGACCTACAGGAAGCAATCACGCTTCTGCGCAGCAAGGACTTCGGCGTCGAGCTCAAATTCGGCAACTACCGCTGACGCCGATGTCGCCGCGCCAGCGTCAGCCGCTTCAATGCTCGTGACAAACTTTTCCCCATCCGCGAAATGAAAGTTGGCGTAATAACTCTCGGCTGCGACAAGAATACTGTCGATACCGAGCGCTACCTCGCGCAACTCGCGGACTATTCCGCCGAGCATACGCATGACTTGTCAGACGCTGAGCTGATCATCGTGAATACCTGCGGGTTCATCGATGCGGCGAAAAAAGAATCGATTGACGCGATGATCGAAGCCGCGCGGTTCAAGAGTAGTGGACGTTGCCAGGCAGTGGTTGCGGTCGGCTGCATGATTGAACGACACAAGGACGAGCTCCTCGATGCTCTTCCCGAAGTCGATCTGTTCCTCGGGAGCTCGGAAATGCAACGACTCATCCCGGAGCTGAGCGAACGCGGATTGATTGGCGCGCATTCCGAACTTTTGCATCCAGGAACCCGGCTCTACGCGGGCGATTTGCCGCACGTGCGCTATATGAAAATCAGTGAAGGATGCGATCATGGTTGCGCCTTCTGCGCTATTCCTCTGATGCGTGGAAAGCATCGATCGTTTGAGCTGGACGAAGTTGTGCGCGAGGCACAATTGCTGGAGCTACAGGGCGCACGCGAGCTCAACCTCGTCGCCCAGGATCTTGCGCACTACGGCCGCGATTTGCGTAATGGCCGACAGTTGCCCGAGCTCCTCGAAGCACTCGTCGCGCAAACTTCCATTCCGTGGATCCGAATGCTCTACCTCTACTCCGCGGGAATCACCGACAGACTGCTCGAGGTCGTGGCGCGAGAGGCACGAGTGCTTCCTTATCTGGACATGCCGATCCAGCACGGGTCTGACGTGGTGCTCGCGAGGATGCGACGTCCCGAGAGAAAGCGAACGATCCGCGATCGCGTGAAGAAGTTTCGTGATGCCGTTCCGGATGTCGCGATTCGCACCACCTGCATCGTCGGATTCCCAGGGGAAACCGAGGGACAGTTCGAGGAGCTGCTCGAGTTTCTACAGGAGATTCAATTCGAGCGAGTGGGCGCATTTACGTATTCGCCGCAGGAGGGAACGCGGGCGGCCGAGTACGCGGACGACGTACACGAGACGCTCAAGCGCGAGAGATTGGAGCGACTGACGGAGCTGCAGCGCTCAATTACTGCGGAGCGCTATCAATCGCGCGTCGGGCAGTCGGCGTTGGCACTCGTCGATCGGAGCGATGCCACAGCGAACACATCTCAAGCGCGTTTACCTTGGCAAGCTGACGACATCGACGGCGTCACTCACCTCGATGAGGCCCTTCCACCCGGGAGCTTCGCCGAAGTCGCAGTCGAAGAAGTAGTAGATGACTACGATTTTCAGGCATCGGTGATCCGCGTCGCGGTTCTGGCTGTGACGCCGCAAACGCCGCGAGTCGGACGACAGCTTCCGGTTCAACAAACGACGATCGGAAGCTTCGGGCGCTGATGCCCGCGTACGCCGCTGCGTCTTCCTGGGGCTGGGATTTAAGTGCGGTCTGAGGAGGTCATGGAACGGGCCCGCGCGCTCTTTCCCGGCGGTGTGAACTCCCCCGTTCGTGCATTTCGAGGAGTCGGTGGCGAACCGGTGGTGGCGGCGCGCGGGGAAGGCGCGCGCATTTGGGACGTCGACGGCAGGGAGTACATCGACTTCGTCCTGTCGTGGGGCCCCATCGTTCTTGGACACGCAAATCCAATAGTTCTCGACGCTCTCGATAGAGCGATGCAGAACGGCACGAGCTTCGGCATGCCTACCGAGCTCGAGGTTCAACTCGGTGAACTGATACGCGAGCGAATGCCGCACATTGAGATGATGCGCTTCGTCTCGAGCGGCACCGAGGCGACGATGAGCGCAGTACGTCTGGCGCGCGCGTTCACCGGACGAGAGA
>CADDZN010000067.1 GCA_902812375.1 bacterium
AACAGACACAGTGGACGATCCGGCAATACTCGCAACTGTTTTCCCGTTTCCATATCCACAGGCGACGAGCGTCGCAGGCCCGGTGGGCGGGATGGAATACCCGATGTTCGTGATGGTGGGGTATGGCAACGACGATCCCGCATCGATTTTCGGGACGGTGAATCACGAGCACGGGCACGAGTGGTTTCCGATGATCGTCGGATCAAACGAGCGACGCTACGCCTGGATGGACGAAGGCTTCAACACCTACATCAATACTTTCGCACTGGAAGCACGTTACCCAGGGCAGAACGTGTGGGCGGGATACCTGAAAAACTGGTCCGACGCGATTACTCGAGGGACACAAGCCCCTCTTATGACGGCGCCCGACAATATCGATCCCGCCGGACTCGGCGCTATCGGTTACCGCAAACCGGCAGCGGTACTCCTTACGCTACGAAACCATGTAGCGGGCCCCGCCCAGTTCGATTCAGCATTCCGTTCTTACATCTATAACTGGGCGTTCAAGCATCCGACACCGGGAGATTTCTTTCGCAGTATTGAGAACTCCACGGGCGAAGATCTTTCCTGGTTCTGGCGAAGCTTTTTCTATACTACGGATGTACTGGACATAGGCATAGACAGTGTCTCAACGCGCGAATCCGAAGGGCAAGCTTTCGCGACAATTGCTCTTCGACGGAACACCTCTATTCCATTCCCGGTCCGCATCAGGCTCGCCTACGCAAACGGAAGTACGCAGGACTTCTCCCTGCCGGTCAATATCTGGGCGCGCGGAAACCGGTTTGATGCGATACTCGCGGTGAGAGGTCCGGTGACTGGGGCGCGGCTCTGGCCAGATCCTTCAGTTCCGGATTGGAACCCATCGAACGATACGTGGGGCAACGCACCAGCGGCGGATCCTTTAGGTCCGGTTACGCACAGGTAGCGTAGTCGTTTGGATTACGGGAGAGCGTCCGATAGATTGCAGTGTACGCTGAATCTCGACTACTGGAGCAAGTAATGCCGGATTTTGGAAGCTGGGCAACCGCTTGGTGGAAGCCCGTTCTATTCGTGATAATCGCTGGCCATCTCACCAACGTCTCGGTGACTCTGTTCTTGCACCGGGCGCAGACGCATCGTGGAGTGAAGCTGCACTACCTCGCCGAGCTGCCGATGCGAATCTGGCTGTGGCTGTCGACGGCTATCGTGACAAAGGAGTGGGTAGCTTGCCACCGAAAGCATCATGCTTTTGCCGATCGGGAGGGTGATCCTCATAGTCCCCTGGTTGAGGGGCTCCGCAACATCGTCGTCAAAGGGGCGTTCTACTATAGAAAGGCTGTCCGTCAGCCAGGCGTCCTCGACAAATATGGGAAGGGAACTCCCAACGACTGGCTCGAGAGACATTTGCTTTCGCCCCTCAACTGGGTGGGCATTCTGGTAATGTTGGCGGTTGACATCTACTTGTTTGGTTTCTTCGTCGGTCCCCTTGTCTGGGGCATCCAGATGATCTGGATTCCGTTCTGGGCTGCCGGCATCGTCAACGGAGTCGGGCACGCCGTTGGGTATCGAAATTTCAACGTGAAAGACGAGAGCAGAAATATTTCCCCAATCGCGATCTGGCTGGGCGGAGAGGAGCTGCACAACAACCATCACGCCGACCCGCATTCCGCGAAGTTCAAGGCAAAGTGGTATGAGTTCGATATCGGTTGGGTTTATCTCCGGCTTCTATCAATCTTCGGCCTCGCAGAAATCTCCTACGCGCGCAGGTAGGCCCCCGAGTGCCTGAGACAGTAACCTGCACGCGCTGCGGCCAGACCCGTGCAGGCTTTACAAAGCCACCTTTCCCGGGGCCGATCGGAGCCCGGGTGGTCGAAGAAATCTGCACCCAGTGCTGGGCGGACTGGCTAAAGCAACAGACGATGCTGATCAATCATTACGGTCTGAACGTCATGGATCCGCAGGCCAGATCGTTCCTGACAAAGAACATGACCGCATTTCTGTTCAAGTCCGGAGTGTCGGCGGATATCGACACAACCAAAAAAGGCACGATAAGCCATTGATCCGGACCAGGGGTGGAATCGTCGCATTAGTCGCGTGCGCCGCATTGTCCGCCTGTCAAAGCGCAGGCACCGGGAGACCTGACCTCTCGACCGTGCCTGGAGCTCGCTCCCGCTGGACAGATTCAGTTCTCGCTTCGCTCTCTCTCCGAGAGAAGGCAGCACAGATCGTTTGGCCCAGCGTTTACGGCGACTACGTGTCTGGCGATTCGCCGCAATGGCGACGTCTGGCGGATTACATCCAGAAAGAGAAAGTCGGAGGCTTCACGATCTCAGTGGGCTCTCCGACCGAGATGGCGTCGAAGCTCAATGCCATGCAAGCTATGAGCACGATTCCGCTGTTGTTTGGCGCCGATCTGGAAGCAGGCGCAGGCTTTCGAGCTCGTGGCGGATACTTCGTACCAAATGCGATCGATCTCGGTGGAGCGATAGTATTTCCTCCCGAGATGGCGGTAGGAGCGACGCGAGACACTGCGCTCGCGTACGAAATGGGCCGCCTGACGGCTCTCGAAGGTCGTGCGCTCGGCATCCACATCGCTTATGCGCCAGTACTCGACGTAAACAACAATCCCGACAACCCGGTCATCAACACCCGCTCTTTCGGTGAGGATCCGGAGCTGGATGCACGGCTTGGAGTGGCGTTCATTCACGGTCTCCAGGATAACGGGATGATCGCGACAGGAAAGCATTTCCCCGGGCACGGAGACACCGATGTGAACTCCCATCTTGCCCTGCCGGTCGTGAGAGCGAGCCGCGAGCGCCTCGACACCGTCGAACTCGTGCCGTTTCGTGCGGCAGTGAATGGCGGGGTTGGCGCGATCATGTCTTTTCACGGCGCGATGCCGGCTTTGGACTCTTCCGACGTGCCAGGCACCTTGTCGCCCAAGGTGCTGACGGGTCTCCTTCGCGGAGAGCTCGGCTTCAAAGGGATAATTATTTCAGACGCGATGGATATGCGTGGTGTTCTGGATATGTTCGGAGCTGACGAAGCAGTGAAACGGGCAGTCGCCGCAGGAATCGATGTCCTCATCCAGCCGGAGAACGTTTCACAATGCATCGATGCGGTTGTCGCGGGCGTTCGGGAAGGTCGGTACACGGAAGCTCGGCTCGACTCTTCAGTGCGAAAAGTTCTCAACCTGAAAGACCGGCTCGGCCTCAACGAGCGCAAACTGGTTGACCTGAACGAGTTGCGGTTTCTGGTAGGTGACAGCTCGAATGCGCAAGTCGCGCGGAGAATCGCGGAAAAATCGATCACACTGGTGAAGGACTCACTTGGTGAGTTACCCATCACTCAGAGGTCGGCGAAGATTCTCTCCATCACACTGGCGCGTCGCGCCGATCTCTCAGCGGGCAACGCATTCAATGCAGAGCTCCGGCAAGCGCTGCCAAATCTGCGGACAGAATTCGTCGCGACCGAGGACGCTACCCTGAATTTTCCGCGGCTCATCGAGGCGGCTGATTCAGCCGACATCACGATCGTCAGCTCTTATGTTGGCCAAAGCTGGGATGCGCTCACGGCAAACGCCCCACAGGCGTTTGCGGACTTCATGCAAGCGCTCACTCAGCGAGGGCGAAAACCGATCCTCATTGCTTTCGGAAATCCATATTTGCTGGAGCAAGTGCCGTGGATCGGCACATACCTCGTAGCATGGGGTGGCTTCCCCGTGTCGCAGACGGCGGCGGCACGCGCGATGCTGGGAATCTCTCCGATCACTGGTCGCCTACCGATCAGCATACCGCCACACGCGAGTCGTGGGACAGGAATAGAAAGAGCAGCGCTGACGCGATAAGCGCTCGGCGAGTTTGCTCAGCAACGCCAAAAATTAATTTAAGCGGTATTGACTTTAGTCACAGAAAGTGACTAATTCGCTCCATAATGCGCGAACGCTCCAAAACCACTTCGTACAGCATCGATACTGTTTTAGTAACGGCGATGGGAAACGAGCTCGCGATACTTCTCACTCGCAGCTCGGGCGAGCGAGAGCGGTGGGCGCTTCCGTGGCGTCTCGCCCAGGCGGGCGAGGCACTCGAGGCTGCCGCTAACCGAGTGGCGCGGGACGCGTTAGGCGAAGCTCCGATCTGGATGGAGCAAGTTGGAGCGTTCGGAGATGGAAAGCGACATCCAAGTGAAGCGGAGATTTCCGTCGCGTTTGTCGCCCTGGTGCCCCACGAAACCGCGTCCCCGAGGAGCGGCTTTACCTGGTTCCCCGTCAAAGATCTTCCGCCGCTGTCTCCCCGACAACGCGCAATGGTTGACGCCGCGACCCGGGCTGTGCAGAGTCGGCTCGACCAAGCCCCGATTGCCTTCCGACTTTTGCCCTCGACCTTCACGCTGAGCGAGCTACAGCAGATGTATGAGCTGTTGTTGGGTAAGCGGTTGCACAAAGCGAGCTTCCGGCGTGCCCTTCAAGGGGCCTGGCTCGTCGAACCTACGCACGAACAACGCAGTGAAGGCCGGGGAAGGCCGGCGCAGCTTTTTCGGTATTCACCGAAGAAAAGGCGTAGGCAGCAGCGCGGAGTCAGGTTCGATTTTCTATACCCCTGACATATGTGCAACCGCCGGAACCTCTTGCGTCAGCGGTGTATTAGTTGCAATGTGTGCCTAAGGCTGGACACCCCGAACCGGGAGCCCGGAAGCTATGTTGGCGTACCTGGACAGTTTGTGCGCTGCACTGCTCGCACGAGACAGCTCGGAGATACAACGGCTTCTCGCGCTTCCCGCTGCGCGTGATCTTCCGCGTCGAGTGCGCGAGGAAGCTATCGCGATCTCCCGCGCCGGCAACCGGAGCTTCATGGCGCCGATTCACGCACTCCACTTTTACTACAAGCTCACTCACATGGTCGACGAGTCGAGCGATCCCATCTTCGGCGATTCTTCCAGGCAATCGCAAGGCGAAGGCGGGCAGATGGAGCTCCCACTCCGTAAAGTCGGGAACGGCGGCCGGTAGGGCGCGCTAGACTAGCGCTCGTAACGAGTTTTTCTTCTTCATCGCTTCGTTCCAGATATCTCCAACCTTCTCGAAGCGATCAGCGGCGTTCCCAAGATGGAAATCGCGGGGATCGAGATCCTCCGTGAGCTCGCTCCACTTGAGCGGCGTCGAGACAGTCGCGCCCGGCTTCGCTCGCACGCAGTAGGGTCCAGCGACAGTTTTTCCCTGGATATTCTGTAAATAATCCACGTAAACAGTGGCGGCGCCCCGCGCTTTCACGAAGCGTTCGATCGTCGCCTCCTTTGGGTGCGCATCCGCGACCTTCGTTGCGATCATCTGTGCAACCAGTGTTGCCGCTTCATTCGGAGTCTTCGGCGGGAGCGGCAGATAGATATGCAGTCCCGTGGCGCCCGAGGTCTTGATCGCGGCATTGAGACCAAACGAATCGATTACTTCCTTGGCCCAGCGCGCGACTTGAATGACGCGCGCGAAATTTGCGCGTGGCCCGGGATCGAGATCGATGATCGTGTAATCGGCATAGTCCAACGATTGCACGCGTGAGTGCCATGGGTCGACCGAGATCGCACCTAGCTGAATTGTATAAAGAAGGGTGAGAAGATCTCCGCCAATAATACGTGGCTGCTTATCGCCGCTGTCAGTTACTATCTCTTCAACCCGTACCTCGGGCGGGGTAGTTTCCGATGCCTTCTGTTGATAGAAGCTTTCCCCAGTGATGCCGTTCGGGAATCTTTTGAGTACCAGCGGCCGATCCTGCACAGTCGGAAGGATAAAATCGGCTATGCGCGCATAGAAGCGCATTACGTCGCCCTTGGTGAACTTCTCCTTCGCGAAGAACAGTTTATCGAGATTGGAGATCTTGAGTGTTTTTCCTCGACCAAAATCGAGGGTTCCATCTCCTCCCTTCTCCTCGACGGCAGTTAGCTGATCGATCAAAGAGCTCTTGTCGGGCTTTGGCCCCGTAGCTCTTTTCGTAGATCGCCTTGCGGTACTGGATGCCGATTTTGTCGCTGTCTTTGCGCGTGCTGCGATCATCAGCCGTTCCTGCCGTTTGGCAATCGCGCCACTTCGAATGGCCTTCTTCTGAACGCTGGGTGGCTCGATCCCGACATCCTTCGCGTTCTTGTCGTCGCGGACCCCGATGAAAATGGGTTGACGGAGACGACGATCCGCAGTCCATTCGCTGAACTTGACCTCGACGACGACCTCGGGCCGGACCCAATGCGCCTTCTCGTTCGTCCTTGGCGTTTCCTCGAAGGGAGATGTCTTTCGCTCGAGCGGCTTGAGGAGCCGATACATCTCTTCGAGAGTCTTTCTCGTAAAGCCGCCACCTGTGTGCCCAACGTAAATGAATCTGCCTTTGTCGAAGTAGCCGAGGAGGATGGCACCGATGTGCTCACGCGTATTTCGAGGCTCGGTGTAGCCGCCAACGACGAACTCCTCGCGAAACTCGATCTTCAGCTTGAGCCAATTGTGGGAGCGGTCCCCGGGCTCATAGCGCGAGTCCACGCGCTTCGCGATGATTCCTTCCCACCCCTCGCGACGAGCCTTCGCGAGCATTTTCTTACCGTCGCCCTCCGTAGACTCGGTAATGCGCAACTGAGTGGTGACCCTCTTTCCAACGCGCTTAACCAATCGCGCTCGGCGTTTGAACCAAGGCTCACGCAGGAGGACATCGTCGCCATCTACCAGGATGTCGAAAAGGATGAGTGCCGCCGGGCGCGATGAAGTATTCCGCTCGATCATGTGCGATTCTTTCACATGCATGCGGCTCTGGAGCTCCTGAAAACGTCCTGGCTGTCCGTCGATAAGCGCTACGATCTCGCCGTCGAGAACCAGCGATCGTTTCGTCTGTACCGCAAGTTTTTTGAGTGAGGCAACGATCTCCGGGAACTGCTGCGCTTTGTCCTTACCGTTGCGCGTCATGAGCTTCACCTTGGTGGCGGTCACAAAGGCAAGGACGCGAATCCCGTCGTACTTCGGCTCGAACGTCCATCCCTCGCCGGGAATTTCCTGACCGATGCTGCAGTACATCGGCTCGAGGGAAGCTGGGGACAGCTTCGGCGATTTCGACGAAGCGGTGCCAGTGGATGTCTTCGGGGATGTTTTCCGGGTGCCGGTCGTAGCTGCCCGCTTTGCCTGGGCTGGTGCGCTCACGGGTTTCTCATTTTCCTGATCACGATTGCTGTGCCACACCCGACTCTTTCCGGATGCGATTTCTTCCATGGTGCGTCCGGATTCCAGCGACGTCATGTTCTCCGCGACGACATCTTCATCGGTCGCAAACTCGTCGCGGTGCTTGATGAGGAGCCATTGGGGCTTGGATGAAGTTGAGCTGTCGCGCGCGAACTTCATTCGAATAAGTGCGAATGATCCGTGCAACCGTTCG
The DNA here is from genome assembly GCA_902812375.1 of bacterium. Taxonomy (GTDB): domain Bacteria; phylum Gemmatimonadota; class Gemmatimonadetes; order Gemmatimonadales; family Gemmatimonadaceae; genus UBA4720. The sequence goes on from CADDZN010000067.1 coordinate 7,374, forward strand.
CCGTGGAAGGTGAACTTGAGCTCGCCTCGCCGCAGACTGTCGCGTATTTCACTTTCTTCATCTTCCGGCGAGCGAGCTGTGTCACACGAGTAGGTTCCGCGATCCCAGAGCATGACGGTGCCGCCGCCATATTCCCCCGCCGGAATCGTTCCCTCAAAGGTGTTGTAATCGATAGGGTGATCTTCGACCTGCATCGCGAGTCGCTTGACCGACGGATCGAGGCTCGGGCCTTTGGGGACTGCCCAACTCTTCATTACTCCGTCGAGCTCCAGCCTGAGGTCGAAATGGAGATGACTCGCCGCGTGCTTCTGTATGACGAACCGAAGTCGGCCCGGCGGGGCTGGCGATGGCGCCCTCTCGCCGGAGGGCTCCGCTGTCCTGCTAAAATCGCGCTTTCGCTGATACTCAGTGAGCTGCGCGCGCGCACGGTGCTTCGTTCTCTCGCTCGTCGTTGCAGCCATGACGCAGCCTTACGCGGTCTGTCTTTTCTTGGGTTTTGCCGGTTTACGTCCCGCCGCCACTGTCTTTTGCTTTGTGCGGACAGCGCCGCGTTTTCCGGTGCCTTCCTCGAGACTAGCTCGCAGACGCGACATGAGGTCGAGCACGCCGGTGTCTTCGGTTTCCTGCTCCGGCTCGGCCAGTTTCGGCTTCTTACCCTTCATCTTCGCCTTGATGACCTTCATCAGATTTGCGCGGTAATCGTCGGTGTAGCGTGATGGATCGAAAGGTTCTGCAAGATTCGCCACTAATTGCTCCGCCATCTGCAATTCCTGTGGGCGAATCGCGTCGCGCGCGGGAAAATTGAATTCTTTTTCATCGACGAGCTCGTTCGCAAAGCGCATGATCTCGAGCACGAGTGCATCGCCGACGACCTTCACTCCGGCGAGGTGCTGAGTCTGTCGGATGATGATCTTGCCGATTCCTACAGAGCCCGTGCTGCGAATCGCCTCTCGCAAGAGAGCGTATGGTTTTTCGCCCCCTTTGGCGGGGACCAAATAGTAGGGTGTCTCGAAATAGCGCGGGTCGATCTCTTCCTGCTTCACGAAGTCGAGGATGTCGATCGTTTTGGAGGCTTCGAGGGCCGCGGCTTTGAAGTCTTCGTCCCGCATGACGACGAACTTGCCCTTCTCGTACTCGTAGCCTTTTACGATCTCGTTCCAGGGCACAGGCTCGCCATCTGCCTGGCAAACCCGCTCGTATTTCACTGGCGAGAGATCTTCTTCATGAAGCAATCGGAAGCTGATGTGATCTGCGCGCACTGCGGTTTTGAGTTCCACGGGGATGTTCACGAGTCCGAACGTCAACGAGCCCTTCCAGATAGCGGCCATCGTGCACCCCCGAGCAGTGAGCGTTTGATATTGTGCAAGGAAGCAACTCACATGCCGCCTGTGGAAAACAAGTTTTGTGATGCCTACAGGCGCAAAAAAGCCCCGCTGCAGCGGGGCTTTTTTCGACCAACGCGAGTCGTCAACTGATTTTTGTCACGTCTGCTGCCTGTGGTCCTTTCTGGCCTTGCACAACTTCGAACTCGACCTTATCCCCCTCGGCGAGAGATTTGAATCCCGAGCCACCAATCGCGCTGAAATGCACGAAGACATCAGGGCCTCCCTCACGTGAAATGAAGCCAAAGCCCTTGGCGTCGTTGAACCATTTGACCGTGCCAGTGATGCGTGCCATTGAACTATTCCTCTCCCCGCGGGGCAATCTGTGAAGCGGCTACCTTGGCTCCCGAGCGTGGAGGACCGCTTCGTTTCACCGGATGATCACGATTATGAACTATCGATCCGGCAAATGCAGAGGAGGGCAAGTTTTGTGCAACAGACCGGACCGCTACGCCGCTCCTGCGACATAGTGAGCAGATCGTCCACAGCTCTTGCAGCGCAGTGTTACGTGCGTGTAGGGAGGAGGAGGAATCTGGCGAGGGTCGCGCTCGATAGAACCTGAGCACGAGGGGCAACTGAGAGGGGACCCGCTGCGATCGTTGCTGATTAGAAAGAGTGCCTGGGCGGGGTTGTACGCATTCGGACGTGGCTTGCGCATGTGCTCTCCAATTACTGCGACGCAGCGGTGCTCGGTACACGCTGCATGGGTGAACTTCGACGGCTATCCATTGAGAAGAAAAGCCATCCAGATTCTCGTGCGGTCATCTCGGGGATTCCTGCTTTGTCTCCTGCTCGCCTGTGGTCCCCGAGCACACATACCGCTTCGGCCGGCAAATCTGCCAGGCGCTCTTGCTCGTACGGACAGCCTGGCCATCCTCGCAGAGCGTCTGGCACCAATTTTATACCTGCAGCGTGACGAAACGTTCCCCTTGGAGCGGGTGGTGGCGGTCGTCCATCCCACCCGTCCGCTCATCGCCTATCATTTATTGTGGCGGGACGATGTGCACGGAGCATGGATACCTTTCACCGTTCCGACGGACGAAGAGGTGCTATGGGTCGGCTACGATTCGACCTTCGCCCCCACGGATCTCTGGACCTATTGGCACGGCAGGATCCTCCATGTACCCTGGCCAAAGTCACAGGTGCAGGTGGACGTTCAGTGGGGGAAGCACGGCAGCTTGCCTCGGAATGTCATACAAAGCGACCTGCCCAAGCCCGAGACGCTCAACTTCTTTTACGCCATGACAATTTTCGGCGAGCCTGACATCCTGTTGGGTGACCTGAACAGGAAGGGCCCGCTCTGTTTTTGCCATGGGTACGGCCGCTACCGCGAATTCACGCGTCCAATCGTCCTTGCCAGCCATATTGATGCGGTGGTACGTACCGACGACCCCCGGGCGATTCTGCGAGAGGTTTTTGGAAGCAATTACTCCAACAAGCATCGCTGGCCATAACACGGGGGCGAGCGTTAAAAAACCCGGCGGACGCGTCCGCCGGGTTTTTTAGCTGGGCTCGAGGAGCTAGCTATCTCCGTGCCGAGGCTGTGGTCTGTTCCCGCTCGGCTATTGCGAACAGGTCCTGCTGACTCTGGCTCTGTTTGAGGACATCAATCGCCCGCATTAGCTGGTTGTCGTCAGGGACGCTGCGTCGTCTTGCAGTGGAATCACCAAAAGCCAGGCGAGCGATCGTGTTTCCGAGCAGGCGATCTATTTCTCCCGCCGCCTGCTCGTACTGCGCGTGCTCAACTGTCACACCCTTTGCCTGGAGCCTGCGGTAAAACTCTTCACGCCATGCCGGCAGGACCGTGAAATTCGGCTTTACCGTTTTCTTCAGCTCGAGAGCGTAGTCCATGAGCGTCGCGCGAACGTCGGCCGTTTTGGGGGCGAAGATGTTGAACACCTTTTGCTCCGCCGACGAAAGCGTATCCGGCCGCACGATGATGTCAGGGGTGATCGCGCCACCACCGTAAACGATACGACCGGCATCTGACCTGAAGGTTGGACGTGAGCGGCGCACCGAATCAGTCTCCAGCGAGTCCGGCATGACTTCGACGAACTCGCCGCTGGGCAGGAGCTTCCGCTCTTTCTGAATCGACCGGCCGCTTGGGGTATACCATTTGGCGGTGGTCATCTTGAGTGCGTAGCCGCCATCGAGTGGGAACACCGACTGTACCAGCCCCTTTCCGAACGACGTGGTGCCGACGATAAGTGCTCGATCGTGGTCCTGTAACGCGCCAGCAACAATCTCTGATGCAGAGGCACTCCGTCCATCCACCAGCAGCACCAGCGGGATATTCGGAGCAACCGGATCATCGGAGGCGAGGAATGTCTGATTCTCGCCGTTGCGCGCCCTAATGCTCGAGATCTGCTGACCCTTCCGGAGGAAGAGGTTGCTTACGCTCAGCGACTGATCGAGAATGCCGCCAGGGTTACCGCGCAGATCGACGATGAGTCCTTTCGCGCCCTGCGCTCTGAGCCGGTTGACAGCGGCTTCCAGATCGTCTCTCGCGCTCTCATTGAACTGGAGCAGCGGGATGTAGCCGACCTTTCCGTCCAGCATGATTGCGTAAGGCACGGCGGGAATGTTGATGACCGCGCGCGTGAATGTTATTGGAATGAGCTCCGGAACACCTGGACGCGAGAATTTGACGAGAACCTTGCTTCCGGGACTTCCCTTGAGCGCGTCCGACGTCTGCTGGACCGTCCAGCCGCGAGTATTGGTCGTGTCGATGAAGTTGATGCGATCGCCTTCCTGAACGCCGGCCTGTTCTGCTGGAGTATGCGGGAACACGCGCTGCACCGTGATGAAGCCCTGGGTCTCGGCGATCTCCATTCCGATGCCGGCGTAGCGGCCATTGGTCTGCGCGTTGAAAGACGACAACTCTTTCGGCGAAAGCAATACACTGTACGGGTCGTTCAGCTCATGAACGAGCCCACGCGCTGCCTTTTCGTACAGAGTCGCGGCGTCGACGGTATCAACGAAGCGAGTGGAAACGATATTCAACACCTGATCCAGAAGACGGGCACCCTGTT